>NZ_JBFXGV010000008.1:0-95530 GCF_050177655.1 Paenirhodobacter sp. | reverse complement strand
GCCGCCTTCGAGGACACGCTGATCACGCCGAACGCGCCCTTCGACCGCTGGCTGCAGGGCGATGACGCGGCGATGACCGCGGAGCAGAAACAGGGCCTCTCGCTCTTCATGTCCGAGGGTTGCAGCGCCTGCCACAACGGCATGAACATCGGTGGCAACAGCTATCAGGTCTTCGGCGCGGTGGCGCAGCCCGACGCGACGATCCTGCCGCCCGAGGACACCGGGCGCTTCGCGATCACCGGGGACGAGGCCGACAAATACGCCTACAAGGTGCCGACGCTGCGCAATGTCGCGCTCACCGCGCCCTATTTCCACTCCGGTTCGGTCTGGGATCTGAAGGAGGCGGTGACGGTGATGGCGAGCGCGCAGCTTGGCGCGCAGCTCGACGACACGCAGGTCGGCCAGATCGTCGCCTTCCTCGGCAGCCTGACCGGCGATCAGCCGCAGATCGTCTATCCGGTGCTGCCCGCGAGCGTCGCCACGACGCCGCATCCGATGCCCTGAGGCCGGCCCCGCCTCTGGCGACCAACGCCCCGTCGGCAGCCGCCGGCGGGGCGTTTCGCATGTCGGGCTCCGCCGGCGCGGTCAGTCGAGCGGAACCAGCGGCAGCGCCCGCGCCCCGGGGATCGAAAGCGCCCCCGCCTGCCCCATCGCCATCGCCAGCGCCGCCGCCTCCTCCGGCGTATCGGCACCATGTTCGGGGTCGAGCCCGTCGTCGCGGCTCATCACGCCAAGCCAGAGCCGCTGCCCGCCCGGCAGCACGAAGCGCGTCTGCCAAAGCCGTAGCCGCGGCAGATCCCGCGCACGCCCCTCCGCGGGTGCGCTCAGCGCGAGGTCATTCACGCGGTTGTTCCAGAAAAGCGGCGCAAGCGCCGGATCGGGCGCCTTGTGCAGGCCGAGATCGGCAAGCGCGGTCAGCGCGAGCCCCCCCGGCGTGACCGCCGGCGCGCGCCGCCAGCCCTGCGCCTGCAGCGCCGCGCCAAGGCTTTCGGGCGTCGTCGCGAGAAAGGCGATGTTCAGCGCGAAGCGATGCTCGCCGGTCAGGGTTTCGGCCGCGGCGGGCAGCGCATGGGCGCGGACCGCCTGCTCCGGCGTGGCGATCGCGATGAGTTCCGGCGCGGCGGGGCGCGGGTTCAGCGCCTTGGTATAATCGTTCAGCCGCATCCCCGCCGCGCCGAGAAGCGCCAGCGTGATCAGCGCCGCCACCCCGGCCCGGGCGCCGGTCACCGCGCGCGGCGCGGGCGGGCGCACGGCCTGGCGCCACTCGGCCACGGCGATGCCGCTGACGAGGCAGATCCCGCCCAGAAGCCAGCCGGCGAGCACGTCGCTCAGGTAATGCTCGATCAGGTAGAGCCGGCTGAGCCCGAGCAGGAAGGCGGTCGTTGCGGCCCAGAAGGCGGCGGTGACCGGGCCAAGCCGGCGGGCGCGCCAGAGCAGGTAGAAGAGCATCCCGTAAAAGGCGATGCCGATCGCGGCATGGCCGGAGGGGAAGCTGCCCGTCGTCTCGGCGAAATAGCCCAGCGCCGAGCGCGGCCGGCCGAAGGCGAGCTTGAGCACCGAGACCGAGACGAGATCGGTGACGAGCGCGGTCAGAAGCCCGATCATCAGCGCCCAGCGCCGCGCGAGCGCGAGCCACATCAGCGCGATCACGAGGAAGGCGATCACCACCAGCGTGTCGCCGAGCGCCGTGACCGCGGTGAAGCCGCGCAGCAGCCCCGGCGACCAGAACATCTGCATCAGCTGCGCGAGCCGCGCATCGACCTGCACGATCGGATCGGCCTGCACGAAATCGAGCGCGAGCCCGATCCAGAGCACGGTGAGATAGCCGAAGGCGAGCGCGAGCAGCGTCGCGGGCAGGCCGCGGAAATGGCTGCGGTCGAGCCGGGCGGCGAGGAACTGCGCCACCCGCGGGTGACGCGCGCCAAGCGATCCAGCCCGCGGATGCTGCACGGCGCGGTCGTAAAGCCCGCCGAGCAGCGCGAGCAGCACCGGCAGCGCCCGGTCGAGCCGGCGCAGCACCCACCAGACGACGAGCGCGCCAAGCGCCAACCCGAGCGCGAAGAGCACCTCGCGCGTGAGCACCGGCGAGAGCCGGGTGAGCCCCGCGCCGAGCAGATAGCCAAAGCTCACATGCGCGATCGCATAGGGCACGCCGCTCGCGAGGTTCCAAAGGCGAAAGCGGCGCGTCTCCATCCCCGAAAGCGCGGCGGCGAGCGGCACGAAGGCCGCGACCGGGCCAAGGAACCGCCCGAGCACCAGCGCAAAGCCGCCGTGGCGCGCAAAGAGCCGCTCGGCCCGGCCGAAGGCCGCCATCTTCTCGACCTGCCAGCGTCCGGCGAGGCCGCGGCGCAGCCGATGGCCGAGGTGGAAGCTCGCCTCGCCGCCGAGGATCGAACCGATCGCGACGAACCAGACGAGGTCGAGGAAATCGAGCATCCCGCGCTGCACCATGAAGCCGCCCGCATCGACGACGAGCGTGCCGGGCAGGAAGAGCCCGGTGAGCACGAAAGCCTCGAGCCCGGCGGCAAGGCCGATCCCCCAATAGGCAAACATGCCGAGCGCGGCGAGGGAGGGCAGGATCTGGTCGATCGAACTCGGCATGGTCTTTGCTTTCCGTTGCGGGGGCGCCGGCGCCCCCGCCCCTGATAGGCGCCCCATAGCGACCTGCAAAGTCATGCAGATGTCACAAGATCGTAAGCCCCTCCCCGCCGCGGGCCCCGGCCTAGCCGTTCAGATCCTTAAGCAGCCGGCCATGCTTGCGCACCTCGGCCACGACGTCGCCGAAGGTGGTCAGCCCGCGCGCCTTCAGCGCCGGCATCAGCTTGAGGAAGGCGTCGGCGGTGGCGACGGTGTCGCCGATCGCGGTGTGGCGCGCCTCCTCGGGGATGGTGATGCCAAGCCGATGGGTCAGCGCGTCGAGGCTGTGCACCTCCGACTGGCCGAAGACCACCGCCGAGAGCAGCACGGTGTCGAGCACCGGATTGTCGAAGCCCGCGCCGATCACACCTTCCTTGCGGCGCAAAAATTCCATGTCGAAAGGCGCGTTATGGGCGACGAGCACCGCCCCTTCGGCGAATTTGTGGAACTTCCGCCCGACCTCGGCGATGCCCGGTGCATCGGCCACCATCGCGTCGGAAATGCCATGCACCGCGGTCGAGCCGGGCGGGATCCGGCGGCCCGGGTTCACCAGCGTGTCGAAGACCTCGGTGCCGACGCGCCGCCCGTTCACGATCCGCACCGCGGCGATCTGCACGATCTCGTCCTCGGAGGGGAGAAGCCCGGTGGTTTCCGTGTCGAAGACGACGAAGGTCAGCTTTTCCAAGGGCTTCGCGGCGAATTCGGCATCCTGCGGCGCCTCGAGCAGGTCGAAGTCATAGACCACGGCGCGCGGCACCGGCCGCGGCCGCTTCGCCGCGATCCGCGCCTCGCGCAGCGGAATGCAAAGCCGCGCGCGGTGCTCGCCCAGCTTCTCGGGCCAGATCTCGCTCGCATGGGTGGCGAGCACCCGCCGCCCGGTCACATCCTCCATGCCAACCTCGAGCGGCGCCTCGAGCCAGCGCTCGAGATCGCCCACGGGCGCCGGCGCCCCCTCCCATTCGAGCGCGATGAGCGCGCCGGCCCCCTCCTCGGAGATCTCGAGGCGGAAGTCGCGCCGCCCCTCGGTCAGATGCGCGACGAGGGTGGAAAGCAGCGCCACCATCTCGAACCCTTCGCAGCGCAGCATCAGCGGCGCGGCGACCGCAAGCACCGATCCGCCCGCCGCGGCGACGCGCGCGCGCACCGCCTCGCCCAGATCCGAGGCGCGGATCATGCCGAGCGGCCACCAGTCGGCGCGCATCGCCTCGTGCTCCTCGAACATCGTGTGGATCGCGCCGGAAAGCGCCGCGGCCTCGGCGCGCGCGGCCTCGCGCACGCGGTCGCGCGCGGGGCCGGTCGGGCCGTTGTCGTCGGTGAGCACGCCGGTGAGCGATTGCAGCGCGGCGGCGGGGCGGCGGATGCGGTCGAAAAGCGCATCCATCAGCGCCTCGCGCCGCGCATGCGCGCGCATGTCGCCCGAAACGTCGCGCAGCGTCAGAACATAGCCCGGGCGGCGCGCGAGGTGGTGATCCTCCCCCTCCGACAAAAGCCGCATCCGCGCGGCAAGCACCTTGCCATCGGCCACCGTCGCGCAAAGCAGATCGGAGGCGGCATCGGGGTCGTCCGTCTCCAAAAGCCGCTCATAGGCATGCAGGAGCGGCGCGCGATGCAGGTAGTCGAAGACGCGGCGGTCAAGGCCCGGCGCATGCGCGCCGCCCAGAAGGTCGACCGCCTGCCCGTTGTAGAAGACCAGCTGATGCTCGCTCGAGCAGAGCAGCACCCCCACCGGCACATCGCAGAGCAGCGCCTCGAGCCGCTCCTTTTCCTGCGCGAGGCGGGTCGTCTCGCGCTGCACCGCCTCGGTTAGCGCCGAGCGCGTCTCGGCCAGATGGCTCGTCACCGCGGCGGCGGCGGGCGCCAGATCGCCGAGATAGCGGCCCGAAACCTGATCGAGATCGGCCTCGACCGCGGCATGGGTGCGCGCGCGCATGCCCCCCGCGAGCCGCTCGATCGGCTTCGCGACATTCTCGTCGAAGAGGAACCAGACCGCGGTGATCAGCCCGGTGATCGCGAAGCCCGCGACCACGCCGCCGATCACGAAACCGTCGAGCGCCTGCGCCACGCCGAGCTTTTCGAAACCGAAGACGAGACCGGCGGTGAGCGCGGCGAGATTGCCCGCCGCCAGCGCCGCGAAGAAAAGAAAGACGCGCAGCCTCAGGCTCAGCCGGGTGAGATCCATCACGCCGCTCCCGCGCCGGCTCCGGCCCCGGCGTCGAGCAAGCGGTGAACTTCGTCGCGCAATTCCTTGAGTTCGAAGGGTTTCGCGATGAACCCGTCGGCGCCGAGCGCAAGCCCCTTGCGCCGTTCCATCGCCGAGCCGCGCGCCGTCATCATCAGGATCTTGACGCCGGCGAGGCCGCGGTCGGCGCGCACCTCCTGGCAGATCTCGTAGCCCGAGACCTCGGGCAGCATCACGTCGAGCAGCACGAGGTCGGGATGCGTCGCGCGGATCCTCTCGAGCGCGCCCTCGCCCGAGGCGATACGGTCATGCTCGTAGCCCTCGCGCCCCATCAGATAATCGAGCGCGAGGGCGATATTGTCCTCGTCCTCGACGATCAGGACGCGCTGCTTCCTCCCCCCGTCGGCCATCGCTCACCCTCCCGAACACACCGCCGCCAGCCCCGCGTCGCCCGCCTCGAGCGGGTGCCATTCGGCCCCCGTGAGCGAACCGTCCGCATTCACCTGCGCCCCGCCGAACAGATCGGCCCGCGCGCCCTTTTCGCAATCATAGGCCACCGGCACGCTGTGCAGCGGCTCCCATCGCGCGAGCAGCAGAAGGTCGGTCGTGGCGATCCCCGGCGCCGGATGGGCGATCTTCGCGCGGTCGACCACGATCGCGCGGGTGGTGATCGGCGCGAGATAGGTCCAGGGCCGCCAGGCCGCGCTTTCCTGCGCGGTCCCGATCACCTCGGCGCTCGCGGGCAGGCCGGCGCGCATGTTGGAAAACCAGTGATATTCGCCCCAGATCGTCACGCCCAGCATCGAGAGCCCGATCGCCGCGGGCATCGCCCATTTCGGCAGAACCCGGCCGGTGAACCGCTTGAGCGCATGGCGCAGCGCGAAGACGACGATCGCGGCGAGAATGCCGGCAGCGAACATCGTGAGGAAATCATTGGTCATTTAGCTTACCACGGCCTTGTTGTGGCTCAGCGCCGATTGCATCGTGCGCACGACGACGAAGGCATCGCGCAGATGCGACCGTTCGAAGTCGCTCAGATCGGAGGGAGCGAGGTAGTTGTCGGGCTTGCGGCCCGCCTTGATCAGATGCGCCTGATTTTCGAGACGCATCTGGGCGATGAGGTCATAGGCCTCGATCAGGTCGCGCGCGCCGGAGGCGGAGATCGTCGCCTTCGCCTCGGCCTCGAGGAGGCGCGCGCGGGTGTTCACCGCCGCCCCCCGGCCCTGCAGCGCGTAGACGCGGGCGAGATCGGCGACCGGCACGACGCCGTTGTGCTTCATGTCGATATGATTGCGATGCTCGCCCGAGCGGATCGTGGCGAAGCCGCGGATCAGGCCCAGCGGCGGCGTGTGCTTGAGCGAGTTCGAGATCATATGCGCGACGAAGATCGAGTTCTTCGCGCTGAGTTCAAGGGTTTCCGCCTGCAACTCCTGGAACAGCCCGACCGCCGCGCCGCCGATCGGGCGCAGGTCGAACATCACCGAGGCGAGCATCTGCGCCTCGGGGTTGGGCGTGTTGATCCAGTGGTGGAAATAGTCGCGCCAGACGCGCGCGGGCTGACACCAGCGCGGGTTCGTCGCCATCATGTCGCCCGGGCAATAGACATAGCCGCAGGCGTTGAGCCCGTCCGAGACGATCTGCGCGAGATCGCGGAAATAACCCATCTCCTCTTCGGTGACCGCGTCGTCGAGGATCAGGCAGTTGTCCTGGTCGCTCACGCCGGTCTGCTCCTGCCGGCCCTGCGAGCCGCAGGCAAGCCAGAGATAGGGCACCGGCGGGCGGCCGAACCGCTGTTCGGCCATCACGAGGAGGCGCCGAGTGACGGCATCGGCGATATCGGTGATCAGCCGCGTCACCACGTCATGGCTTTGGTGCGAGCCGACGAGCTGCACCAGAAGCTGCGGGATGCGCGCGGTGACGGTGGCCATTTCCTCGACGGTTTCCGCCGAAACCACGTCGCGGATCAGCATCGCCGAGGAGACCGCCTGGAAGCGGGTGAGGTCGGTCTGGGTGATCATGCCGACGAAGCGGCCGTCCTCGGCGATCGGCAGATGGCCGATGCGGCGTTCGAGCATGATATGCAGGATGTCGGAGCCGAGCGCCGTGGGCGGCAGCGTCACCGGATCGGCGGTCATGATCGCCTCGACCGGGGTCTCGGGCGCCATGCCGCCGGCCAGAACCTTGTTCGACATGTCGCGCACGGTGACGATGCCGAGCAGCTTTTCCTCCGCATCCACCACGCCGAGCGAGGAGACATGGGCGTCGCGCATGATCTTCGCCGCCTCGACGACCGTCGTCGGCGCGGAGCAGGACAAGGGCTTGCGCGCGATCAGATCGGCGACCTTCTGCGTCGCGATATCGGTGGTCGCCCGCTCGCCGCGCTTGCGGTTGAAGAAGCGCGCGAAGGAAGGGTAGGTCTCGATCAGCCGGGTGAAGGTCGGCGCCGGCAGCACGAGGATGATCGAGGTCTCGGTCGCCTTCGCCTGAGTCACCGCGATCCCGCCCGAGCGCAGCCCGCGCTCGCCGAAGGAATTGCGCGGCCCGAGCAGCGAGACGAGCCCGCCATTGCCGTCGGTGATCTCCACCGCGCCCTGCTTGATCAGGTAAAGCCCGCCGATCGGGGTGTTGAACACATAGACCAGCGTTCCGGCGCGGAACTCCATGCGGCGAAAGGAGGTGGCGACCGACGCCAGCTCGTCACGCGGCAGGGTGTCATAGGGGTGGACGGTCTCGAGAAAAGCGATGATCGCGTCACGATCGGGTTCCATTCTGTCCTCCCTTGTGCTGGAGGCCCCGCGCACGGAGCCTCCGGTCTTGTGCGGGCGGGGTCACCCCCGCCCGGGATCGTGTCAGTGGCCGGTCGCAGCGCCCGCACCCTTCGGGATGCGGATCGATTCCACCAGTTCCTGCACCGAGTCCGGCGTCGGCTTGGTCACCGAGGTGACGCCATAGGCGACGACGAAGTTGATGATCGCGCCAACCGTGCCGAAGGCCGTCGACTTGATGCCGAAGAGCATCGGCGCCGCATCGGAGTAGGAGGCCGTCGAGGCGACGAAGAACCAGCCCTTGTGCAGGAAGATGTAGACCACGGTGGTGATCAGACCGGCGAGCATGCCCGCGATCGCACCGGCCGAGTTGATGCGCTTCGTGAAGATGCCCATCATCAGCGCCGGGAAGATCGTCGCGGCGGCCACACCGAAGGCGAGCGCCACGGTCTGCGCGGCGAAGCCCGGGGGGTTCAGGCCGAGCCAGGTGGCGACACCGATCGCGACGGCCATCGAGATGCGCGCGGCGAGCAGTTCCGACTTCTCCGAGATGTTCGGATTGATCTGGCCCTTGATCAGGTCGTGCGAGACGGCGGAAGAGATCGCCATCAGCAGGCCCGCAGCGGTCGAGAGCGCGGCGGCGAGACCGCCGGCGGCGACGAGCGCGATGACCCAGCTCGGAAGCTGCGCGATTTCCGGATTGGCGAGCACCATGATGTCGTTGTTCACGGTGAGCTCGTTGCCCTTCCAGGTCGCGGCCTGCGGGTTCTTCTCGACCAGCTTGGCGGTGCCGGCAGCGACGGCATCGTCATAGGCCTTCTGCGCGGCGTCGATCGCAGCCTGATCGCCACCCTTCTTGGCTTCGGCAAGCGCCGCGGCCTTGGCGGAGGCGCCGTCGTTGTAATACTCGATCATGCCGTCGCCGTTCAGGTCGGAGACCTTGAGCAGCCCGGTCTTGACCCAGTTGTCGACCCACTGCGGGGTGTCGGCCTGGGCGAGCGGAGCATTCATCGTGCCGTTCGGGAAGAAGGTGTTGATCAGGTTCACGCGCGCCATCGCCGCAACCGCCGGGGCGGTGAGGTAAAGGAGCGCGATGAAGACGAGCGCCCAGCCGGCCGAGGAGCGGGCATCCGCAACCTTCGGAACGGTGAAGAAGCGCACGATCACATGGGGCAGGCCCGCGGTGCCGATCATCAGCGACATCGTGAACAGGAACAGGTTGAGCGTGTTGTCCGACTGCGCGGTGTAGGACTTGAAGCCGAGATCGGCGAGCAGCCCGTTGAGCGTGGTCAGGAGCGGCGTGCCGGTGGCCTTGGCTTCCGAGAAGAGGCCGAGCGCCGGGATCGGGTTGCCGGTCAGGTTGAGCGAGATGAAGATCGCCGGGATCGTGTAGGCGATGATCAGCACGACATACTGGGCGACCTGAGTATAGGTGATGCCCTTCATGCCGCCGAGCACGGCATAGGCGAACACCACCGCGGCGCCGATGTAGAGGCCGGTGTCGTTCGACACTTCGAGGAAGCGCGAGAAGGCGACGCCCACGCCCGACATCTGGCCGATCACGTAGGTGATCGAGATGATGAGCAGGCAGATCACGCCGACGACGCGCGCGGTGCCGCTGTAGAAGCGGTCGCCGATGAATTCCGGCACGGTGAACTTGCCGAACTTGCGCAGATAGGGCGCGAGCAGCATGGCGAGCAGCACGTAGCCGCCAGTCCAGCCCATCAGATAGGCCGAGGTGTCGTAGCCGCCGAAGGCGATGATGCCGGCCATCGAGATGAAGGAGGCGGCCGACATCCAGTCAGCGCCGGTGGCCATGCCGTTCGCGATCGGGTGGACGCCGCCGCCCGCCGCATAGAATTCCGCGGTCGACCCCGCACGGGCCCAGATCGCGATACCGAAGTAAAGCGCGAAGGTCGCGCCCACGACGATAAGGTTGAGGGTAAATTGATCCATTGTCCCTGCGCTCCCTTATTCTTCCACGCCGTGTTCGCGGTCGAGTTTGTTCATCCGCGCCGCATAGGCGAAGATGATGACCAGGAACACGAGGATCGAGCCTTGCTGGGCGAACCAGAAGCCCAGGTCGGTGCCACCGATACCGATGCCGGCAAGCATCGGGCGCAGCAGAATGCCGAAACCGAACGAGCAGACGAACCAGATCACGAGAAAGATCTGAATCGTGCGGATGTTCGCTTTCCAGTAGGCGTTGGACGAAGATTTGTCCGCCATAGCGTCACTCCCTTGTTATTGTCTCCGAACGGGCCCCCTCCCGGGGCCCGCCCTCCCCCAATGATGTCAAGCCGAAACGCGCGAGACGATCGACCCGAGCCCCTCGGCGATCGCGTCGATGGAGCCCATCGCGTCGATCTCCTCGAGCACGCCGAGAGCCCGGTAATGGGCGATCAGCGGCGCCGTCTGGGCGTGATAGGCCTCCAGCCGTGCACGCGCCGTATCGGCATTGTCGTCGGCCCGGCGCTTGAATTCCGTGCCGCCGCATTTGTCGCAGACCCCCGCGACGGCGGGGATCTTGAATTGGTCGTGGTAGCCCTCGCCGCATTTGGCGCAGGTGTAGCGGCCGGCGACGCGGGCGATCATCGCCTCGTCGTCGACCTCGAGCGAGATCGCCGCGGTGACGCGCGCGCCGAGATGGGCGAGCAGGTCGTCGAGCGCCTCGGCCTGCCCCGCGGTGCGGGGAAAGCCGTCGAGGATCACGCCGGCGCGGACGTCGGGCTGGGCCATGCGGTCGCGCAGGATCGCAAGCACGATCTCGTCGCTCACAAGGCCGCCCGCCTCCATCACCGCCTTCGCGGCAAGGCCCGCCGGCGTGCCCGCGGCGACGGCCGCGCGCAACAGATCGCCGGTCGAGAGCTGGACGAGGCCGAAGCGCTCCTCGAGCATCCGCGCCTGGGTGCCCTTGCCCGCGCCCGGAGGCCCGAGCAGGATCAGCACCGCGGGGGTGGTGGTGACGTCATCCGCCATCGCTCAGCCCCGGTTCATGCGGTTGTCGATCAGCTCCTGCACGACCGAGGGATCGGCCAGCGTCGAGATGTCGCCCAGGCTGCCATAGTCGTTCTCGGCGATCTTGCGCAGGATGCGGCGCATGATCTTGCCCGAACGGGTCTTCGGCAGGCCCGGCGCCCACTGGATGAGATCGGGCTTCGCGATCGGGCCGATCTCGGTGCGGACCCATTTCTCGAGATCCTTGCGCAGCGCGTCCGAGGGCTCGACGTCGTTCATCAGCGTGACATAGGCGTAGATGCCCTGGCCCTTGAGGTCGTGCGGGTAGCCCACGACGGCGGCCTCGGCCACGGCCTGGTGCGCGACCAGCGCCGATTCGACTTCGGCGGTGCCCATGCGGTGGCCGGAGACGTTGATCACGTCGTCGACGCGGCCGGTGATCCAGTAATAGCCGTCCTTGTCGCGGCGGCAGCCGTCACCGGTGAAGTAATAGCCGCGATACTGCGCGAAATAGGCCTCCTGGAAGCGGTCGTGATCGCCCCAGAGGGTGCGCATCTGGCCCGGCCAGCTGTCGGAGATGCAGAGCACGCCCTCGGCCTCGGTCTCGCCCTGGCGCACGGCGGTGGCCGGGTCGAGCACGACCGGCTTCACGCCGAAGAACGGGTTGGTGGCCGAGCCCGGCTTCGTGGGCGTCGCGCCCGGCAGCGGCGTGAGCATGTGGCCGCCGGTCTCGGTCTGCCAGAAGGTGTCGACGATCGGGCATTTGCCCTTGCCGACGTGCTGGTCGTACCAGGCCCAGGCCTCGGGGTTGATCGGCTCGCCGACCGAACCCAGCACCTTGATCGAGCTGAGGTCGTATTTCTCGACCCATTCCGGCCCCTGCCCCATCAGCGAGCGGATCGCGGTGGGGGCGGTGTAGAACTGGTTCACCTTGTGCTTTTCGCAGACTTCCCAGAAGCGGCCGGCGTCCGGGTAGGTCGGCACGCCCTCGAACATCACGGTCGTCGCGCCATTGGCGAGCGGGCCGTAGACGATATAGCTGTGACCGGTGACCCAGCCCACGTCCGCGGTGCACCAGAACACGTCGCCGTCATGGTAGTCGAAGGTGTATTGCATCGTCATCGAGGCATAGACGAGATAGCCGCCCGTCGAATGCACGACGCCCTTCGGCTTGCCGGTCGAGCCCGAGGTGTAGAGGATGAAGAGCGGGTCTTCCGCATTCATCGGACGCGGCGGGCATTCGGGCGAGACGTGCTCCATCAGGTAGAGCAGATCGACGTCGCGGCCCTGCACCCAGGAGATCTGGTCGCCGGTGCGCTTCACGACAAGACAGCGGACCTTGTCCGAGCAGTGCAAGAGCGCCGCGTCGGTATTGGCCTTGAGCGGCGTGCGCTTGCCACCGCGCGGCGCGGTGTCGGCGGTGATGACGAGCTTCGCGCCGCAGTCGTTGATGCGGTTCGCCAGCGCGTCGGGCGAGAAGCCGGCGAAGACGATCGAATGGATCGCGCCGATGCGCGCGCAGGCCAGCATCGCATAGGCGGCCTCGGGGATCATCGGCAGGTAGATGACGACGCGGTCGCCGCGCATGATGCCCTGCGAAAGCAGGACGTTCGCCATCCGGTTCACCTTTTCGGAGAGTTCCTTGTAGGTGATGTGTTGGGCGGGCTCGTTCGGATCATCGGGCTCGAAGATGATCGCGGTCTGCAGCGCGCGATCCTTCAGGTGGCGGTCGATGCAGTTCACCGAGGCGTTCAGCACGCCGTCCTCGAACCACTTGATCGAGACCTTGCCGAAGGTGAAATCGGTGTTCTTGACCTTGGTGTAAGGCGTCATCCAGTCGAGACGCTTGCCCTCGCGGCCCCAGAAGGCGTCCGGGTTCTCGATCGATTCGCGATACATCTCGAGATATTTCTGCATGTTCGCATGCGCGTTCTCGAAGCCCGGCGGGACCTCGCGCAGTTCGGGTGCTTCGATGGATTGCGGCTGTGCGCTCATGGCCTCTCCTCCCAGGAAAACATGCGGCCATCTGGCCGCGTCTGCCCCCGATCCGCTCGGGGGCGCTCTACCCCGAAGACATTCTAAACCATTTGTCAGTTGTTATGTAAGCCCCCAATTCCATTGAATTTTTTTGTAAAGTAATTCACAGCATTCGCGATAACTATGTAAATATTGTGAAAACGTACGAAAATTTGACATTTTCTTTCAAGGCCTTGCCGGATCAGAACGGCCGAAATGACGCTACGTTCTGCAGTGCGGCATTGCGTCAAGCGCATGACACTCGCGCAAAAGATGTGCCGCGGTGCGCCCCTCGGGCGGGCACCGCGGCAGGTTGATTCGTCGCAAATCGGTCAGGGCCGGAGGTCAGGCGGAAAGCAGCTCCGCCGCGGCCTCCGAGGTGCCGGCAAAGGCCAGATCGGGCTCGCCCAGCCCCTGCGCGCGCATCGCCTGTTCGAGCGGCGACGCCGCGCCAAGCACGATCAGCCGCCCGCCCCGGCGCGCGAGTTTCTGCGCAAGCTCGTGGATCATCCGCGCCCCGGTGCTGTCGACGAAGCTCACCTCGGAGACGTCGAGCAGCACCGCGCGCGGCCGCTGCGCGATCCGGTCGAGCACCGTGCCCAGCCGCGCGACCGAGCCGAAGAACACCGCGCCGCGCAGGTGATAGGTCACCAGATCCGCGGGCTGCGGCGCGTCGCCCGTCACCTCCTGCGGCTCGCCCTCGGCAAGCTGCGCCATCTCCGCCATGCGCCGGATGAAGACGAGACCGCCCAGCGCGAAGCCAAGCACGATCCCCTCGGCGAGGTCGCGGAAAACGACGACGAGGAAGGTCACGAGCAGCACCAGCGCATCGCCTTTCGAGGCGCGCAGAAGGCCCGCGAACTCGGTCTTCTCGATCATGTTCCAGGCGACGATGCCGAGCAGCCCGGCCAGCGCGGGCAGCGGGATATAGGCGGCGAGCGGCGCCACGAGGATCATGAAGCCGAGCACGAAAAGCGCGTGCAGCATCCCCGAGACCGGCCCATGCGCGCCGGCGCGGATGTTCGTCGCGGTACGCGCGATCGTGCCGGTGACGCAGAAGCCACCGAAGAGCGCCGCCCCCATGTTCGCCACGCCCTGCGCGACCAGCTCCATGTTCGAGCGGTGCAACGTGCCCGACATGCCGTCGGCGACCATCGCCGAAAGCAGCGACTCGATCGCGCCGAGCAGGGTGAAGGAGGCCGCCCAGGGCAGCGCCGCGGTGACCGTCTGCATTGTGATCTCGGGCAGATGCGGCGCGGGCAGAAGCCGCGGCAGTTCGCCGAAGCGGGAGCCGATCGTCTCCACCGGCAGGTGCAGCAGCGCGGCGACGAGCGTGGTCAGCGCGATCCCCATCAGGAGGCTCGGCCAGCGCGGACGGAAGCGCTTGATCAGCTCGATCACCACCACCGTGCCGAGCGCGACCCCGACCGCGGCCGGGGTGATCGTGCCCCGCGCCTCCCAGAGTGCGGCAAGCTTGGGCAGGATCGGCCCGGGCTCGCCATGGGCCAGGGTCAGACCGAACATGTCCTTGATCTGGCTTGAAAAGATGATGACGCCGATGCCCGAGGTGAAGCCCACGGTGACCGGATAGGGCATGTAGCGGATGGTCTGGCCCAGCCGCAGCACGCCGAGAATGGCAAGCATGATCCCCGAAAGGAAGGTCGCAAGCGCCAGCCCCCCCACCCCGGTCTGCGCCACGCAGGCGGCGACGAGCACGATGAAGGCGCCCGCCGGCCCGCCGATCTGGTAGCGCGAGCCACCGAGCAGCGACACGAGGAAACCGCCCACGATCGCGGTGAAGAGCCCGCGCTCCGGCCCGACGCCCGAGGCGATGGCGATCGCCATCGACAGTGGCAGCGCGACGATGGCGACGGTCAACCCCGCCATCGCATCGGCGCGCAGCTGCGGCAGGCCGTAGCCCTCGCGCAGGACGGTAACGAGTTTCGGCACGAGGGACGATGCCCCCGGCCGCGACGAAAGGCTTGCGTCGCTCATCTTGGCTCTCTAGCTGTTGGATGGCGCGAGCAAATCCCTCTGCCCGCGCCTTGTCAAGCGCCAGCCCGGTTGTCCCAGCCCGCGCCCCAGCCTCCGGAGCCCCGCGATGACCGAAACCGTGAAAGACCCGATCCGCCCTACCGATGACGAGGCCCGCGCCCTCGCCTGCGGCCTGATCGCCGGCGCGCGCTTTGCCGCGCTTGGCGTGACCGACCCGGAAACGGGCTTTCCCGCGGTGACCCGGATCGCGCTGGGTTCTGGCCCCGAGGGCGGGATCTGGACGCTGGTCTCGGGCCTTTCGGCGCATAGCCGCGCGCTGCGCGCCGATCCGCGCGCGAGCCTTCTGGTGGGCGAGCCGGGGCCGAAGGGCGACCCGCTCACCCATCCGCGCCTCAGCCTGCAGGTGATGGCCGAGCCGCTCGCCCCCGGTGATCCGCGCCGCGCCGCGGCCCGCGCGCGCTGGCTCGCCGATCACCCGAAGGCGAAACTCTATATCGACCTGCCCGATTTCTTCTTCGTCGCCTTCCGCCCGGTCTCGGGCGCACTCAACGGCGGTTTCGGCCGCGCCTTCCGCCTCACGCCCGAAGATCTGGCATGAGGAAACGGGCGCCCGAAGGCGCCCGCCTGCCCCTCCGGGCCTTGCCTGGACTTCCCCGATCAGTTCGGCCCGATCAGTTCGGGTTGTCCATCCGCACCCTGATATGGACGCGACCGAGCGAGGCCGTGCCCCAGTTGATCTTCACGTCCTGCTTGCTGCTGTTCTGCTCGACCAGCACATAGGGCATGTTCGTCACGCGGCTGCCGCTGGAGTCGGTGATCATCCCCTCGGCGACCAGGCTCTCGACATTGCGCGCATTGCCGCCAAAGGCGAGATAGGGCCCCGGCTGCGCCGTCCAGGTGGTCTGCGCCGTGGCCTGGTCGACCTGCAGGAACACCGGGTTCGAGATCACCTGGCTCACCCCGTTGAACGAGTTGCCCTCGATCATCACGTTGCGCATCCGGGTATTGTCGAGCGTGGCGAAGGTGGTGTCGACCTTCTCCACCCGGTCGATCGAGCCGTTGAGCGACTTGAACGTGTTGCAGGAGATGTTCAGCCCCTGGATGAAATGGCCGGTGCCATAGGGTTTGATCGAGAACCAGGTGAACCAGCTCGCCACGTCGTTGCAGGTGAAGATGTTCCCCGTCACCGTCAGCCCGCCGAAGGAATAGCTGCTGGTGAAGGTCGGATCCGACGAATATTCGTTGGTCCATTCGATGAAGTTGTTGTCGATGTAGTTGCCGGTGACCGCCGATTTCACGTTCGGCTGGCAGAACACGAGCCCCGCCGTGCGCGGCCCCGCGGTCTCGCCATCGCCCTGGAACCAGTGGTTGCCGGTGAACAGATGGCCGTTGCCGTCCATGATGAAGGTGGTGCCGAAGCGCACGAAGCGGCTGTCGCGGATCTTCGTGTCATTGGCGTTGACGTTGATCGCGACCGAGGTGCGGTCGGTCGCCGCCATCGCCATCTCGTTCGACAGGAAATGGCAGCGGTCGACATGCAGATCCTGGCAGCCCGATCCGATCGAGGTGATCGCACGGTCCTTGGGCCGCACGATATAGCAGTCGCGGATCTGGAACAGCTCGCCCGAGGGCGCAAGCAGGATCGTCGAGGCATAGCCGTTGCAGGTGAACTCGACGTCGTCGATGTTGAACCGGTCGAGATTGCTCAGCCCCGAGAAGTCGAGCATGTATTTGCGCCGGGTGAAGGTCAGGATCCGGTTGCCCGAGCCGCCGTAGAACGGCTGCGACAGCGTCAGCGAGCCATTCGCGACGTTCACCGCCTTCACATAGACCTCGCGCCCGACGCCATTGCCGGTGACCTGCGCGCCGACCGGGATCTGCGCGATCTTCGTCACCGAGGTGAGCTGATATTGCGAGGAGGTCGAGTAGCTCGCCTGCGAGACCACCACCTCGTCGTCCCAGGCGGTGCTCTCGACCGCGTTGAGCTGACCGTTGCGCAGCACGCGGCGGCTCGAATAGCTCGAGAGATCCGGCGCGATCGCCTTCAGATCGATCGGCGCGTCGATGTCCACGCGGCGCCCGCAAAGGTCGAGCGTGTTGTGGTCGGTATAGTAGAACAGCGCCTGCAACGCGCGCTTGAACCCGGTGAGCTCGTCGCCGAAGGCGCGCGCATAGGTCGGCAGGTCGAAGTTCTGCAAAAGCGAGAGCCGCGACGTGGTCGGCATCGTCACCGAACCGACGAAGCGCGTCTGCGAGGCCATCGAGACCGTCGAGCCGAGGTAATAGCTGCCCTCCGGCACCAGCACCCAGCGCCCCGCCGCCGCCGCATCCGCCGCCGCGAAGGCCGCGCTGTCGTCGGTGACGCCATCGCCCTTCGCGCCATAGTCGCGCACGTCGACCCAGTCCATCATCTCGCGCAGGAAGGCCTCGGTGACATCGTCGATCTGGATATCGTCGATGCGCACCACGCCGCCGTTCTGCCCGGTCAGATCCAGCCCGAAGAAGCCGTAGATCGGCACCGTGCCCCAGATCATGTCGACGCCGGTGCGCGCACCGGTGCCGACGATCGCCGAAACCTCGACGACGGTGCCATATTCGGTCAGCGTGACCGAGCTGCCGATCTCCGTCAGACCGCTCACATGGCTGTCCGAGGCGTTCATCGCATAGCCCGCGATCCGCACCGAGGGCAGGTTGCCCGAGACCGCCTTCACCTTCGCCGAGATCCGCAGATAGGCGCCCGGGATCAGCGGCGTGTGGCCCATGTAGCGCAGCTTCTGCGTGCTCACCATCTTGGTGAGTTCGAGGCAGGAGCCGAAGTCCTGATCCGCCGCCACGATCGCCGCATTCGCCGCCCCGTCATAGGTCGCCGAGCCCGCGGTCCCATCCTCGCTCGACCAGACGTCGAGCCCCTCTTCGAATGCGGGCGGGGTCAGCACCAGCCCTTCGGTAATCGCAATATTCATTCGACGTTCCTCTATGTTCCGGCCTGCGCCCCGGCGGGCGGGACAGGCCGCGACCGGGCCGCGCCCTCGCCTGCGCACCCGACGGCAACCGCCGCACCATCCCTCTCGAAGCGTGTGTGCCGGGCTCTCGCGCCTCGGCCTCCCCAGACCTAGAGGGAAAGGTTGAAAAACTCCTGAGACGGGCGCACGCTGCTCCATGCTGCACCGCGGCATCTGTCACTTTTCCGTCTTCTGCCCGTGATAAGCCGAATACGGAGGCCAAAGCCTCGCCACAGATCAGAAAAGAACGTTGCAAAACAATGGCCTATGAGTTCGACCCCGGAGAGACCCGCTTCACCAAGGCGCTGCGCCGGATCGCGCGCGACGAGCTGGGGGGCGCGCTCACCCTCGCGCGGGCGACGGAACATGACGCCTCGCCGCTGCATCCGATGCGCCGCCATGTGAAGAAGACGCGCGGCCTGCTGCGTCTCGTCGCGCCCGTTTTCCCCGGTTTCGAGCGCGAGAACGCCACCCTGCGCGACGCCGCCGCCGGGATCTCCGCGCTGCGCGACGCCGAGGTGATGCGCGAGGGGCTCGACCGGATCGCCGCCGAGGCGCCCGAAGCGGTGGCCGAGGCCGCCCGCGCGATGCGCGCGCATATGCCCGCCCCGGAGGAGACCGTCGATCCCCGCGCCCTCGCCCGTTTCGCCGAGTGCATCGCCGAGGTGCAGGACCGCGCCCGCAACTGGGATCTGGAGGAGGAGGGCTGGGACGCGCTCGGCCCCGGGCTCGAGGCCACGCTCGAGGACGCCCGCCGGCGCATGAAGCGCGCGAAGAAAAGCCGCGCCGACGAGGATTTCCACCGCTGGCGCTCGCGGGTGAAGCACCACTGGTATCACACCCGCCTGCTCGCCGGTCTCTGGCCGGAAATGATGATCGCCCGCGCCGGGGCCGCCGACCGTCTGGGCGAGATGCTCGGCCAGCACCACGATCTCGCCGTGCTCACCCGCGCCCTGCCCGACCATCTCGAACCCGATCAGGTCACCGCCCTCGGCGCCCATCTCGCGCGCGAACAGGCCCGGCTCGAAACGCTGAGCTTCACGCTGGGCACCCGGCTCTTCGCCGAGCGCCCCGCCGCCGTGGTCGAACGCTGGGGCGCCTGGCACGATCTCGCCTGCGCCGAGGCGAAGATCCTGCACTAGCCGCCGTCAGGCGGGCCGGCTCAGGCCTCTTCGGCCGGAACCAGCCCGCCGGCGAGCGCCTTCTCGATCAGCGCGATCGTCTCGGGCACGCCGTAAAGCGCGATGAACCCGCCAAAGCGCGGCCCCTGGCTCTGGCCCAGCAGCACCTCGTAAAGCGCGGTGAACCAGTCGCGCAGCGGCTCGAAAGCGTGCTCGTTGCCGACCGCGAAGACGATCGTCTGCAGCCCCTCGGCCGGGTCCTCGCCCGGGAAGATCTCGTGCAACTCGCCCGCGGGCAGCGCCTTGAGCCGCGCAAGCAGATCCTCCATCGCCGCGCGTTCCTTGTCCGACGGCAGCCGGAAGGTCCGCTGCGGCGCCACGAAATCGTGGAAATAGCGGATCGCAAAGCCCGCCGCCGCGTCGAGATCGGGGTGCGTCTCCGGGCTCGCCTCGGGCGCGTAGCGCTTGATGAAGCCCCAAAGCCCGGTCTTGTCCACAGCACCCGACACGCTCGCCAGATTGAGCAGCATCGCGAACGGCACGACCATGGTCGAGACCGGCGGCTTGCCGCCGTGGATGTGCCAGACCGGGTTGTCGATCTGTTTCTCGAGCGGCTGATCGGCAAAGGCGCGCAGCTGCTGGTGGTATTCGTCCACCGCCTTCGGGATCACGTCCCACCAGAGCCGCTTCGCCGTCTTCGGCTTCTGATACATGAAATAGCCCAGGCTCTCGGTCGCGGCATAGGTCAGCCACTCGTCGATCGTCAGCCCGTTGCCCTTCGATTTCGAGATCTTCTGCCCCTGATCGTCGAGGAAGAGCTCATAGGTGAAATGCTCCGGCGCACGCCCGCCCAGCACCCGGCAGATCCCGTCATAGATCGGCGTATTGGTCGAGTGGTCCTTGCCATACATCTCGAAATCGACGTCCAGCGCCGCCCAGCGCATGCCGAAATCGGGCTTCCACTGCAGCTTCACCTTGCCGCCGGTGACCGGCAGCGTCCATTCCCGCCCGTCCTCGTCGTCAAAGGTGATCTCGCCGCGCTGCGCATCGACGTTCTTCATCGGCACGTAAAGCACGCGCCCCGTCTCCGGATGGATCGGCAGGAAGCAGCTGTAGGTCGAGGCCCGCTCCTCGCGCAGCGACTTGAGCATGATCTTCATGATCTCGTCGTAGCGCTCACAGCAGAGCATCAGCATGTGGTCGAACTTGCCCGACTTGTAATAGTCGGTCGCGCTCGCAAATTCATACTCGAACCCGAAAGTGTCGAGGAACCGGCGCAGCATGGCGTTGTTGTGATCGCCAAAGCTCGGGAATTCGCCGAACGGATCGGGCACCGCGGTCAGCGGCTTCTGGATATTCGCCTTCAGCAGCTCCTGCTGCGGCACGTTCTCCGGCACCTTGCGCATGCCGTCCATGTCGTCGGAAAAGCACAGAAGCTTCGTCGGAATGTCCGAGATGATCTCGAAGGCGCGGCGGATCATCGTCGTGCGCTGCACCTCGCCGAAAGTGCCGATATGCGGCAGACCCGAGGGGCCATAGCCCGTCTCGAACAGCACGTAACCTTTCTCCGGCGGCGCCTTCTCGTAGCGTTTGAGCACCCGGCGCGCTTCCTCGAAAGGCCAGGCTTTGGAGTTCATCGCAGCGTCGCGCAGGGTCGTCATGGTCACCTCATCCGGGCGCCCGATGCGCCCATCCGCGCCTCACCTATTGAACGGGCGCGACATCGTCAATAATTCTTGCCCCGCAACCCTCGAAAGGACGTTCCCGTGACCGACACCCTGCCCTCGCTTTCCCCCCAGGACGCGCTCGTCGCGGTCATGGTCGCGGTCTCCGCCTCGGACGAGAACATCCGCACCTCGGAACTCGTCGCGATCGAGCAGATGGTGAACCACATGCCGATCTTCGCAACCTATGACATCGACCGCATCCGCACCGTGGCGCAGACCGTCTACGCCCTCTTCGAGGAGGAGGAGGGGCTCGAGGCGCTCTTCGGCCTCGTGCGCGACGGGCTGCCGCAGAAGCTCTTCGAGACCGCCTATGCGCTCGCCTGCGACGTCGCCGCCGCCGACGGCGTGCTCTACCAGCCCGAGCTGCGCATGCTCGAGGAAATCCGCGGCGAGCTCGCGATCGACCGGCTCCACGCGGTGGCGATCGAATGGGGCGCGCGGGTGCGTCATCTGACGCTCTGAGCCCGGATCGTTCCAATCCTGCGCATTTTTTTGGCGCGCGCCGTGCGGGGCGCGCCGTTCTCAACCATTGCTTCACCAACCGCGGGCATGCTGCAGGTTCCTCGAACCGTCGAAACCCATGCCCCGAACCCATTTTTACCCGAGCCGCAGCGCCCGGGCGACAGGTCTTTTCCTCGTCCTGCTCGCGCTGATCACCGCCCTGCCCTGCGGCGCCGCACGCGCCGCCAGGCTCTCGCAGGCCGATGTCCTGCGGATCGAGATCAACATCGCCGGGCGTCAGCGCATGCTCTCGCAACGCATCGCCTCCTCCGCCTGCCTGCTCTCGCTCGGCATCGACAGCGAGACGCATGAGCTCGCCCTGCTCGAGGCGCAGCAGATCTACCGCACCACGCTCGACCGGCTGGAAAAGGGCGATCCGCTCGTCGGCCTGCCACCGGCAAGCGACTTCCCCACCCGCATGCGCCTCGCCGAGGCGCGCTTCGTCTGGGCGCCGATCGACCGCGCGATCGACAAGGTGCTTTCGGGGGAGGCGAGCCGGGCCGAGATGCTCGCCGTCGCCGCCCAGGGCGCACCCCTGCTCGAGGTCTCCAAGGCCATCGTCACCGCCCTCGTTGCCCAGGCGGCGGGAAGCGGCGATCTCGCCCTCGCCCAGGCGATCGACATGGCCGGGCGCCAGCGCATGCTCTCGCAATCGACCGTGGCGCTCGGCTGCATGATCACCGAGGCCGAGGAGGGCGGCTTCGACCGCGCTGCCCTCGCCGAGAAGCTGCACGCCGCGATCGCGCTTTTCGACGACAGCGCCGCGACCCTGCGCACGGGCAGCGCGGAGGCGCAGATCGCCCCGCCGCCGGGCGCCGACGCCGCCCATGCGCTCGAACTCGCCGACGAAAGCTGGAGCCGGATCCGTCCGATGCTGGCCACCGCCGCCGACAGCCAGACGCTCGATCCCGCGACGCTCGCCGATCTCTCCGAACGTTACGAGCTGCTCCTGCCCGAGCTCGAGGACGTGGTCTGGTTCTACGTCAACCGCGGCGGGGGTTAGCCGTAAAGCGTCGCCCAGCGCTCAAGCAACTGGCTTTGCAGCACTTTCGAGCGCCGCACCCAGGCGCCGGAGCCCGCCGGCTCCTCGTCGTTCTTCGCCCGCGCCCGCCGCGCGAGATCGCCGGTGAAGATCGCAAAGATCAGCTCGGTGCCATCCGGCGCGGTCACGTAGCCGGTCAGCGTCGAGACGAAATTCAGCGTGCCGGTCTTCGCATCGACGCGCAGCGCCTGTTCCTTGCGATAATTTCCCTTCTCGTCGCGCAGCTTGAACGGTTTCATCAGCCCGCGCAGCCCCGCCTTGGGGCCGAGCACGCCGACCGCGCGCACCATCTCCAGCGCCGAGATCCGGTCGTCGGCGCCAAGTCCCGAATGGTCGACGAACCGCGCCTTGCTGCCGCCCATCCGCGCCGAGAGCCAGGCGCTCATCACCGCGCCGGACCGCCCCCGCGCCGCCGCCTCGCCGCGCGCCGTGCTCGCCGTCATGCCCACCGCCTCGGCGGTGAGATTGGTCGAATATTTCATCATGTCGCGCAGCACCCCGGGCAGCGCATCGGAGCGCCGCTCCGCGATCACGGTGCCCCCGGGCAGCGCCTGCACCGGCTCGGGGGCCGGCAGCGGCACGCCGCGCGCCCGCGCCAGCGTCTGGAACACATCGCCCGCATAGGCCACCGGATCGCGCACCGGCAGCCAGCGCGTGCCGCCCTTGCCCAGCGCCCCCGCCGCCACCGTCCACTGCTCCTTGCCGCCGCGCTGCGCATAGGAAAACAGCGGCCCCTTCCGGTTCGCGAGCGCGACATCGACGGTATAGACCTTCGGCTGGCTGCGCGCGCCCCGCGCATCCATGCCCAGCGCATAGCCCCCTTGCGCCCGTTTCCAGGCGAAACAGACGCGGTTGTAGTTCAGGATCAGCCCCGAAATCGCCGGGTTGTAGCCCACCCATTCCGGCTGATCCGCGGCGATCCGGTCGGCATAGGGCAGCGCGCCGCCCCAGGTGCGGAACCGCCCGGTGATGCCGCTCACCCCCGCCGCCGCAAGCCGCGCCGCAAGATCGTCGAGCCCGTCGGTGTCGAGCGTCGGATCCCCGCCCCCCGCCAGGATCAGATCGCCCTGCACCTTGCCGCCCGCAATCGGCCCGGTCGCGATCAGCCGGGTGGCGAAACGATAGCCCCCGCCGAGCGTCTCGAGCGCGTAAAGCGAGGTGATCGTCTTCGCGGTGGAGGCCGGCGCCATCGGCCGGTCGGCGCCGCGCGCCTCGAGCACGAGCCCGGTTTTCGCATCGGCCACGACATAGGTGACCTCTCCGCCCAGCTGCGCCGCCGCCACGAGCTCCTCGCCCGAGGGCAGCCGCAGCGCCTGCGCCTGTGCATGCGCCCCGCGCGGCAGCGCAAGCGCCGCCCCCGTCGCCGCGAGCCCCGCCAGTGCCGCGCGCCGCGAATAGATCGTCATCGCATCCGTCCCGTGAAAACCCGAGTCCCCGTTGCCGCGATCTTGCCCGCCGCAGCGCGGCGCCGCAAGGTGCCGCGGGGCCTCAGCGCCCGCCCTGCCACTGCCCGCGGGCGCGGATCGCCGAGGAGGAGAGATCGGAAAGCGGCATCTGCACGAAGCACCAGACCGGCGGCGGGGCGAGCGCGAGCCCACGCGCCAGCGCCGCGGGCAGCCGCGCGCGCGCGCAGATCCGCGCCGCGCGCGCCTGCGTCGCCGCCATCCGGTAGCCCGGGCGGGCCAGCACGCCGACCGGCACCATCTTGAGAATGCCACGCCAGTTTTCCCAGCGGTCGAACTGGCACAGATTGTCCGCGCCCATCAGCCAGACGAAATGCACCCCGGGGTAAAGCGCCGTGATCCGGCGCAGCGTCTGCGCGGTGTAGCGCGTGCCGAGCCGTGCCTCGAGATCGGTGATCTCGACCCGCGGATCGGGCATCACCCGGCGCGCCTGGGCGAGTCGCGCCGCAAGCGGCGCCGGCCCGTGTTCCTTCAGCGGGTTGCCCGGGCTCACCAGCCACCAGATCCGGTCGAGCCCGAAGCGGCGCAGCGCCTCGCGCGTGATATGTGCATGCCCTTCATGCGCGGGGTCGAACGACCCGCCCAGAATGCCGATCCGCATGCCCGGCGTCGCGATGGGGAACCCCTGTTTCATCGCCAAGCCCTAGCCGATCGCCGCCGAGCCTGCCAAGTGCAATGTCACAGCCCCGTCGCATCCCGCGCGCACGGCCGCGATCGCGGGGTCAACAGATCGCCGTCTCCCCGCCTGCGATCGTGCAGCGCCCGCGCCCGGCACGTTTCGAGGCGTAAAGCGCCTCATCCGCATCGCCGAGCACCTCGCCCACGCGTTCCGGCCCCCGCCGCGCCGAACAGGCGATCCCGATCGAGGCCGAGATCCGGCATTCCTGCCCCTCGATCCGCATCGGTTCCTCGAGCCGCAGGATGATCCGTTCCGCCAGCGCCATCAACTGCATCTGCGGCAGCGGCCCGCGCAGCAGCAGCACGAATTCGTCGCCCCCGACCCGTGCCACGATATCGCCGCGCCGCGTCTCCTCGCGCAGCGCCTTGGCCGCATTCACCAGCACCTCGTCGCCCGCGGCATGGCCCAGCGCGTCATTCACCTCCTTGAAAAAGTCGAGGTCGATGCTCACCACCGCGAAAGGGGCGCCCCCGGCGATCTGCGCCCGTGTCGCCGTCTCGAGCGCGATCTCGAAGGCGCGCCGGTTCGACAGACCGGTCAGCGCATCGGTCATCGCCTGGGTCATCGCCGAGAGCCGCGCCTCCTCGAGCCGCTGGGTCAGCGCCCGCAACTCGGCCAGAACGGTGGATTTCGCCTCCTGCAGGTAAAGCAGCTCCATGGCGAGGTCGGAGGCCGCGAAATCCGCTTCCGTCAGGCCGAAATCGCGCACGATATCAAAGATATGGATCCCGAATGTCAGGTCGATCAGCCGACCGTCGCGATCGCCGCAGCCGATGCTGACGGCGGTGCCGCGCAGGGTGATCCCGGGATGAGCGACGAGCGTCAGGCTGACGCGCTGCCCGCCGGTGAGCGCCAGGCCCGGATCCTCTTCCGCATCGCCGCGACGCGCCCGCGCGCGATGCAGCCGGAAATGCCGCGAAAACCGATCGCCCTGCACCGGTTCGGGGCCAAGGATCTTCGCCAGCGTCGGCCCGGTGGCACGGATCGTGCCATCGGTGCCAAGCCAGAGATACATCGGCATCAGATGCCCCAGATCGACCGGCGTCAGCCCCGCCAGCGGACAATAGCCCGAAAACCCTGCATTCACCGTCATAGCACCGCCCCAACCCCGGGATGGGCGAGGTCGAATCGCCGCCCCTCCGCCCAGTCCTCCTCGAGCAGGACGACCCGCACCCTTTCGGTGGCCCCCTCGCTTTCGAGCATGTCGATCAGCGCGAGCACGCCGTAATCATCCGCCATCGCCCGCAACAGCCCCGCCATCACCGCGCCCCAGCCCGGCATCGGCCCCCGCACCTCGAGCAGGAACCGCCCGCCCCGCTCGCTGCGCAGGCAAAGTTCGGGCAGTTCGAGATCGGGCAGCGCCATCAGGCTGCGCCCCTGCAGATCGTCGAGCGAATAGAGAAATTCCCAGTAATCCGCGCCGCCGAAGCGCAACAGCCGGCGCAGCGGCTCGCGCATCGCGAGAAAGGCGCCGATATCCTCGAGCAGCGCCGCCCGCGGCTTGTCGAGTTCGGAGACCGCGGCGGCGATCAGCGCATCGGTGAGATCGTCGTCGTAATGCAGCATCGCCTCGAACCCCTCGGGCGCGACGCCGGTGCGATGCGCGACGCTTTCCCAGACGCGCTGACCGTAGTGGTCGCGCAGGAAGGCCTGAACCGACTTGTTGATCAAACCATGCATCGTCGCTCCTTTGCGAGGACGATAGCCGTTGCCCGTAAACAAACCCTGAAAGCGCGCCGATTCGAACGCAGTTCAGGGCGCGATCCCGAACGCAGTTCAGGGCAGGATCGTCACCTGCCGCCCGCCGAAGCTCAGCGCCCGCAGATCGGCCGCAACCGGCTCCGCCCCGGCGCTCAGCGCGTCGATCAGCGCCGCGCCCGCAGGGGCCGCGCCGCCATCGGGAAACACCGGCGTGGCGATCTGCCACAGCGTGCCGCTCTCGCGCAATGCAAGCGTGCCCGCCGTGCCCCCCGCCGCGCGCAGGAAGAGCGCCTCGCGCCCGGGCCGCGCCGGCGCGAGATCGCCAAGCCAGATCAGGCAACCGGGGTTCCCCGCCGCGGTGGGCGCGGCACAACCCGGCGCCCAGCTCTCATCGCCCAGCCGCGCGATCTCCTCGAGCAGCGCCTCGGGCGCAACCGCGCCGGCCGGCAGCACCGCCACCACCCCGCGCAGCTCCGAGGCCCGCGTCGCCAGATCGCGCGAGACCGTCGGCTCGAGATCCCAGGGCCCGACCGCCCGGTCGAGCCGCGCGAGCTGCATCGCCAGCGCCGCGCCCTCGGGCGCCGCCGCCCGCGCGCGCAGATCGGCCAGCGCCGCCGCCCCGGGCTTGCCCCAGTCATGCGCGAACTGCCACAGCGGCAGCTGATCCTCGGCGATCCGGCCCGCCTCGAACCGCGCCATCTGCGAGCGCGTCGCGATCGTCTCGGGCGAGATCAGCGGCGTCAGCCAGAGCGCGGCCAGCCCGATCATGCCAAGCGCCATCGCGACATTCGCGCGCCGGATCCAGCCCATCCAGCGCCGCCCGGTCAGCACCGAGGCAGCGTAAAGCACACCATAGCCCGCGATCACCCCGCTCCCCGCCGCCGCCGTCACCCGCATCGGCGTCCAGCCATGCGCCGTGACGCGCTCCGCCAGCGCCCAGATCGCCAGCCCCGCGAGCAGCGGCAAAAGCATCGCGAGCCCCCGCCCCGCGACCGGCAGCACCCGGTCATGCGCCGCCTCGACATCGTCCTGATCGACCGCGACCGACACCAGCCCGATCGCCGCAAGCGCGGTGGCGATCAGGATCCCCGCCGCCGAGAGATGGCCGAAAAGATGGGTGAGCCCACGCAGCGGCAGCACCGCGACGAAGACCAGCTCGACCGCCAGCACGAGCGGCAGCAGCAGCCGGAACAGCCGCAGAAGCAGATAGGGCGAAACCATGTCCGGCATCTCGGTCACCACCGAAAGGCCAAGCCCCAGCGCTGCCCCGCTCACCAGCCAGATCGCCGGCGCCGAGCCAAGCAGATCGGCCAGCGCCTCGACGCCGACGAGGCGCAACAGCATCGCGAGCAGCCAGAGCACGAGCCAGACCGTGCCCACGAAAAGCCAGGCCGCGGCATAGCGCACGAGGATGTTCCAGGTCTCGATGAAGAGCACCTGATAATCGACCCAATGCCCCTTCCCGCCCAGCTCCCGCGCGATCAGGAAGGGCACCGGCAGGCTCGCCAGGGTAAGCAGCGCGACGACCACATGCCCGGTGCCGAGCATCTGCCCGGCATCGACGAAACCGAACGATTTCAACAGGCCGAGCGCCGCGACCCCAAGCGCGAGCGCGCCCGCCGAAAGCAGCGCCCGCCGCGGCCCGAGATCGCCGAGCATCGCCAGCACCGCACCGAAGAACACCGCCGCAAAGATCGCCGCGCCGACGAAGCCGCGCGCCGCATGCCAGTCCGCCGGCGCCGAGGCGAGCCCCCAGAAGGCCAGCCCGCCCAGCAGGCCCAGCAGGATATATTGCACACGCTTCGCCATCGTCCACTCCTCGTCACGTCCGGCCCGCGCAGGCTAACGACGCGCGGCCGCGAAGGCCAGAGCCGCGACGCCGCTCCCGGATAGCCGATGCCGCCGCCCCGCGCGCCCCCCTGTTCGAGGGGCCGGATCATGCCCCCTCAGGGCGCCCCCGCCGCGATCCAGTCGGCCAGGCCGGAAATGTCGGGCAGCACCAGATCGGAGGCCGGCGCCAGCACCTCGCGCGGGGCCGGACCGGTGAGCACCGCCACCGCCCGCATCCCCGCCGCCCGCGCCGCGCCCATGTCATGCAGGCTGTCGCCCACCATCGCCACCGCCGCCGGCGCAAGCCCGCGCGCCGCGGCAAAGGCCAGAAGCTGCCCCGGCCCCGGCTTCTCGCCATGGCCGCTGTCATAGCCCGCGATGAACTCGAAGAGATCCTCGACCCCCGCCTTGCGCAGATGCACCCGCGCCGAGGCCTCGGCATCGTTCGTCGCCACGCCAAGCGCGAGGCCGTGATCGCGCAGCGCCTCGAGCACCGGGCGCAGCGGCACCGCCGGCACCTGCGGCGCCTCCTGCGCGGCGGAGTCGAAATCGGCGATCAGCCCGGCGAGGTCGCGCCCGGGCAGGAACGGCAGCATGAGCCCCGCCACCTCCGCCACGGTGCCGCCGATCACCGCGGAATCGCGCGCGAACCGCGCCGCCGCGAGGTCATAGCCGATCGCATCGGCGAGCTGCGCGGCCAGCCCCGCGTCCCCCGCCGCAAGCGAAAGCACCTGCCCCCGCGCCCAGGGCCCCCAGGTCGCGTCGAAACCGAAAAGCGTGCCGTCCTTGTCGAAGAGAATGCCGTCGATCATCATGCCCTCAGGTCCAGTGCACGCGGTCGCCACCGCCCAGGATCTCGCGCGCCATCAGCATCTCCTCGGGCCGCGCCCCCACCGCCTCGGCGCAGCCGATCACCCAGTCGTCGCGCATCAGGATGAAGTCGAGCACCGCGCAATGCAGCGCCGGATCCTGCGCCTGCGCGCGCAGCTGCGCCGCATCGCCGCCGCTCTGCGCCAGGAAGGCCGCGAAAAGATCGTCGTCCGCAGCGAGCCAGGCCAGCGCCCGAAGCCCCAGAAGCTGCGCGGAATCCTGCCGCATGGTGTCGCATCCCCCTTTAAAACAAAGGCCGGAAAGAGTTTGTTAACCTTTGTTGCCGCATGATAGGGTCGGATCAGAGCAGGTGGAAGGAGCGATCAGTTCATGGCAGGAAAAATCCTGATCGTGGACGATGTTGCGACGAATCGGATCGTATTGAAGGTGAAGCTTTCGGGCGCCCGTTACGAGACGGTTCAGGCCAGCACCGGGGAGGAGGCGCTGCGGCTGATCGCCCAGGAAGCGCCCGATCTCGTGCTGCTCGACGTGCACCTGCCCGACATGAACGGGATCGAGATCTGCCGCAAGCTGAAGTCGGAGGGCACCACCGCGCATCTGCCGGTGATCGTGATCACCGCCTCCCCCGACCGCGAGACGCGGCTCGCCGCGCTGCAGGCCGGGGCCGACGAATTCTTCGTCAAACCCTTCGACGAGCTCGTGCTGCTCGCGCGGCTGCGCAGCCTGCTGCGCGCGCGCGAAACCGACGAGGAGCTGCGCCTGCGCGACAGCACCTGCCGCGACCTCGGCTTTGCCGAGGCGCCCGCCGCCTTTCCGACCCCCGCGCGCATCGCGCTGATCGCCGAAAGCCGCGCCGCCGCGATCGGCTGGAAGGCGATGCTTGCCCAGTTCATGCCCTCCGACCAGCTGCTGCCCTGCACCCGGGAGGAGGCGCTCGCCGCCGCGGTCGAGGATCCCGCGCCCGACGCCTATGTGATCGCCGCCGATCTCGACCGCCCTGGCGAGGGGCTGCGCCTGATGTCCGAACTGCGCTCACGCGCCTCCTCGCGCCATGCGGTGATCTGCATCGCCGTGCGCGACGCCGCGCGCGAGACCGCCGCCGTCGCGCTCGATCTCGGCGCCTCCGACCTGCTCCCCGCAAAACTCGGCGAGGCCGCCACCGCGGAAGAGGCCGCGCTGCGGCTGCGCGCCCAGATCGCGCGCAAGCGCACCCTCGATCAACAACGCGCCCGCGTCGCCGACGGGCTGCGCCTCGCCGTGCTCGACCCGCTCACCGGGCTTTACAACCGCCGCTACGCGATGCCGCACCTCGCCCGGATGGCGGAGCGCGCGCGCGTCACCGGCCGCCATTACGCGGTGATGGTGCTCGACATCGACCGTTTCAAATCGGTGAACGACACCTGGGGCCATGCCGCGGGCGATGCCGTGCTCGTCGAGCTCGCGCAGCGCCTCACCGCCAATCTGCGCCAGGTCGACCTGATCGCCCGCATCGGCGGGGAGGAATTCCTGATCGCGATGCCCGAAACCACGCTCGACGCCGCGCGCGTCGCCGCGGAACGGCTGCGCCGGGTGATGGAGGAAACGCCGATCCCGCTGCCCGGCGGGCAGGACCGGATCTCGGTCACCGTCTCGATCGGCCTCGCGCTCGGCGGCGGCGAACCGGATGCCGATCCGATCGACGACCTGATCTCCCGCGCCGATTACGCCCTGCTCGACTCGAAGGCCGAGGGGCGCAATCAGGTCAAGGTGTTCCAGCTGCCGGCCGCCTGAACCGCGTTCCCGGGGCCTGGCCCCTTCCGTCGTGACTGCGGTCAGTCGCGATCAGGCCCCGGCCCATGCGGTTCCCCACGCGGATCGAAACGGTGCTCGAACCGGTTCAGCCCGTCGACAAGCCGCGCGGCAAAGGCCTTGCGCGCCTCGGGCGTCATCGCCTGCAACCGCTCGAGCATCACCTGCTCGCCCAGATCCATCCGCTTGAGCGAGCGCTCGCGCATCTCGCCCAGCACCGCGCGCACCGCCGCCTCGTCCCAGGGATCGGCCTGCAGCGCCGTCACCAGCCGGTCGAAATCGCCGCGCATCACCGCGCGCATCGCCTTGAAATCGGTGCCGCCGCCCTCGGCCGCGCGCCGCATCGCGATCCGGTCCTCCTTCGAGAAGGCCCCGGTCAGCGGGCCGAAGGTCAGCTCCTCGGGGGCCGGCGGGCGCGGCGGGTGGCGGTCATTGCCGAGGATGCCGCCGACGACCACGCCGACCACGAGGAAATTCAGCGTGAGCGAGAGGATCAGAACCCCCTTCACCCAGCCGCGCAGCCCCGTCTTGCCCGCCGTTTCGCTCCCGTCCATCCGCTGCTCCGTCATCGCCGCATCCCCGTCAAACCGTCGTCTCCGCCCCGCTCAATTCGCCGCCAGCGCAAGAATGTCGCCATCGCCAAGGAACGAAAGCCCCGCCTCGCTCGTCGCCGCCGCCGTCGTGGTCCCGGTATAGCCGCTCGCGACCTGCGCCAGCTGGTCCGACCCGGCAAAGCCGAGCCAGAGCCCCGCCGCCGCGGCCGTGGCCATCCCGCCGATCCCGCCCCAGCCCCCGAAAAGGCCGAGGAAAGCGCCAAGGATCCCCCCGCCCGAGGCCGCGCCGCGCCGCGTGGGCGCCGGCATCGCCTGCCGCGCCCGTTGCGCCGACAGCCCCGCCTCCGCAACCCGCGAAAGGAAGGCCGCCGAAGGCTCCGGCGGTGCCGCCCGTCCGGCGGCGAAGAACAGATCGAGCCTCTCGTCGTCTTTGCGCATCTCAGCCATGGCCATACCCCAATTCCTCACGCCGCCCCGCCAACAGGGCGGCCAGCGCGCGCTTTCCACGCGCCGTCAAACTTTCTACGGCCTCGACCCCGATTTCCATCGCTGCCGCGATCTCCGGGTTCGACAATCCTTCCAGGTGGCGCAAAACCACCGCCTGCCGTTGCCGCGCCGGCAGCTGTGCGAGCGCCGCCTCGAGCGCCGCGGCGCGATCGGCGTCGATCATCTGCTCGAGCGCCGAAGCCGCGCCATCGGGCACTTCGGGCGCCTCGTCGAGGCCGACGCCACGGCGCCGCCGCAGCCGGTCGGTCGCGAGATTGGTCACCACCCGGTAAAGCCAGGTCGAGACCTTCGCCTCCCCCGCGCGCCACTCGGGCGCGATCTTCCACAGCCGCAGCATCGCCTCCTGCGCGAGATCCTCCGCCTCGGCGCGATCGCCGAGCATGCGATAGGCCACGCGAAAGGCAAGCGGCGCGAAGCGCAGGCTCAGCGCACGCGCAGCGCCCTCGTCCCCGTTGCCGTAGAGGACGAGTAGGGTTTCGTCCGAAACCTCGCCGAGCGCGTCGAAAGCCATATCCATGCCCTCTGGCCTAGCGCGGAAGCGGGCGGCGCGCAATCGCCGCCGCCCGGGGGCCGGCCCGCCTGCGCGGACCGGCTGCGCCGCGGGAGCCGTCAGTTCCCCTGCTGACCCCAGCGCCACTGCGGGCGCTGCTGATCGTCGGGGTCGCCGCGGCCCGGGCCCTGCTGCATGCCGCGATGGTCATGCTTGTGGCCCATCATCGGGCCGCGCATGTCATCGCCCATCCGGCCCATGCGCTGCCCCATCCGGTCCTGCGCGGCGGCGATCTCGTCGGCGCTCAGGCTGCCGTCATTGTCGGTGTCGAGCCGCTGGAACAGGCCCTGCGGCCCCGGGGGCACCGCCAGCTCGCCGACCGAGAGCATGCCGTCGCCATCGGTGTCGAGCGCCTCGATCCGCGCCTTCACCCGCGCCTCGATCCGGACCTTGTCCTTCGCGAGCTCGGCATTGACCAGCTCGTCGGCGCTCAGCTTGCCGTCGCCATTGGCGTCGATCGTCTTCGCCTCCTCGGCGCGCTGCGACTGGATCTCGGCGAGCGTGACCTTGCCGTCGCCGTCCTTGTCGAAGGATTTCAGGTCGAGCCGCGGCCAGGGCGCATCATTGCCGGGGCCCGCCATCATGCCCATCTGGCCCGGGCCGCCCATCGGGCCTTGCCCCATCTGGCCACCCATCGGACCCTGACCGTTCATCGGCCCCTGACCCATCTGGCCGCCCATCGGGCCCTGACCGTTCATCATGCCCTGGCCCATCTGGCCGCCCATCGGGCCCTGACCGCCCATCGGGCCTTGCCCCATCTGGCCACCCATCGGACCCTGACCGTTCATCGGCCCCTGGCCCATCTGGCCACCCATCGGGCCCTGACCATTCTGCATGCCCTGACCGTTCATCGGGCGTTGGCCGTTCTGCATCTGCTGGCCGTTCGGCATCACCATCTGGCCGTTCTGCTGCGCGTCCTGCGCCAGCACCGGCACCGCAGTCAGGGCGACGCCCGCCATCAGCGCGGCAAGGATCGTGCTTTTGAGGGTCGGTTTCATCATCTCGTCTCCTGTGAAGGCGGCCCCTCCCGGCCGCAGATACCCACCAAACGCGGGGGCGCCGGGGTTCCGTCGCCCCTCGCGCAGCCGTGATCCAGAGGTGATCGCCGCACTTCCCCGGCACGCGACGGGCTGTTAGGCTCGGCCGCAGGGAGAGAGCCATGACACCAGAGAACGAAGACGACCGCCCGGTCGGCCGCGCGATCCTGCGCGGGCTGATGTGCCGCTGTCCGGCCTGCGGGCGCGGCCCGGTGCTGCAGGGCTACCTGACGCCGCGCGCCACCTGCCCCGTCTGCGGCGAGGATCTCTCGCCCCAGCGCACCGACGACGGGCCGGCCTATCTCACCATTCTGATCGTCGGCCATATCCTCGCGCCGACGCTGCTCGCCGCCTTCATGCTCTGGCGCCCCTCCCCGCTCGTGCTGATCGCGATCTTCGGCACCGGCTGCGTCGCGCTTTCGCTCTTCCTTCTGCCGCGGATGAAGGGGATGATGCTCGCCATCCAATGGTCGCGCCGGATGCATGGCTTCGGCGCAGGAGAGATCGTGCATGACTGACGCCCCCGAAGCCCCCGCCGAAAAGCCGGTCGACAAGACCGCCCTGCGCGACGCCGCGACGCTGATCGTACTCAAGCGCGACGATCCGCGCGGGCCCTCGGTGCTGATGGGGATGCGCGGCGCCTCGGCCGCCTTCATGCCCTCGAAATTCGTGTTCCCGGGCGGCGCGCTCGACCGCGGCGATGCCGCGATCCCGCTCGCCCATGCGCTGCCCGAGGCCTCCGCCCGGCGCCTCGCGCTCGAGGCGCCCGCGGGCCTCGGCCCCGCGCTCGCCATCGCCGCGATCCGCGAGCTCTGGGAGGAAACCGGCCTCATCCTCGGCACGCCGGGCGCCTGGGGCCCCGAAGTGCCCGAGGACTGGCAGGGCTTCGCCGAGACCGGCCACCTGCCCTCCGCCGCCGCGCTGCAATTCGTGTTCCGCGCGATCACCCCGCCGGGCCGGCCGCGCCGCTTCGATGCGCGTTTCTTCCTCGTCGACGTCGCCGAGATCGCCTCCGACCCCGACGATTTCTCCCGCGCCTGCGACGAGCTTTCGCATCTGCACTGGGTGCCGATCGCGGAGGCGCGCGCGCTCAACCTGCCCTTCATCACCGAGGTGGTGCTGGCCGAGGTGCAGGCGACGCTCACCGGCCCGGGCGGCAGCTACACGCCCCCGGCCTCGATCCCCTTCTTCGACAATCTCGGCCCGCGCGCGACCTTCGCCCGGCTCTACTGACGCAGCAGCACGAGCGCGATCAGCGAGGCGACGACGAGCGCGATCCCCGCCCCCTCGCGCGCGCTCAGCCGCTCGCGGAAGATCAGCGCCGAGGCGGTCAGCGTGAACACGATCTCGACCTGGCCGAAAGCGCGGACATAGGCGGCATTCTGCAGCGCGAAGGCCGAAAACCACCCCGCCGAGCCGACGATGCCGGTGACGCCGACCCAGATCGTGCGATGCCAGGCGCGGGTGACGCGGGTCAGCTCCCCCGGCTCGCGCAGCCGCAAATAAAGCGCCATGCCCAGCGCCTGCGCCGTCGTCACGCAGGCGAGCGTCGCGATCGCCCGGGTGAAGAAGGGCGCGGGCATGAGTTCGATCGTCGCGCCACGGAAGAAAATCGACGAAAGCCCGAAGAGCCCGCCCGCGATCACCCCGTAAACCACCGGGCGCAGCGCGAAGGCCGCGCCCTTCGGTGGTTTCGACAAAAGCAGCACGCCGAGCAGCCCGACCGCGATCGCCGCCCAGCCACCGGGCGAGACCGCCTCACCGAGGATCAGCGCGGAAAACAGCGCGACCTGCACCGTCTCGGTCTTGGTGAAGGCGACGCCGACGGCGAAATTGCGCAATTGAAACAGTGCGACGGTAAGGAAGGTCGCGGTCACCTGCGCCGCCCCGCCCGCGAGCACGAAGCCCCAGAACCGCACCCCCGGCAGCGGCACCTGCGCCCCGGAGGCAAAAAGCGCCAGCGCCGTCACGACCGCGATCGGCGCGCCAAAAAGAAAGCGCGAAAACGTCGCGCCCCCGGTCGAGAGCCCGCCGCCCGCCAGCTTCTTCTGCAAGACGAAGCGCGTCGTCTGCAGTGCCGCCGCGACCAGCGTGATCCAGATCCAGAGCGCCATCAGCGCCCGATCCGCGTCACGTCATAGCCATTGAAATCAAGCACTTCGCGCGCGGCCTTGAGCAGATCGCCCCGCGGCGGCAGACCGCGCGAGAGCACCGTGGCGAACTGCCCCGAAGGCGTGCCAAGCACCGCGACGTGGTAATCCTGATCGACCCAGAGGAGCCAGACCGGCTCCCGCCCGAAGGCCTCGTTTGGCGTGAACCGCGCCCCCGGACCGGTGAGCGCCGCCTGCCCCTTCAGCTTCGCGGGCTTCGCCCCGGAACAATCGACCCCGCTCAGCCGATAGGCCTTGCCGTCCCAGTCCCAGCGCTGCGCCGCCCCGGCGCAGCCCGGCGTGCCGCTTTCCGCGACATGCCACTCGCCCGCAAACCGCGCCGGATCGAAGAGCACCGCCGAGGAAATCCACGCCGCCGGATCGCGCAGCGCCGGCGCGGGTTTGGGCGGCGCGGAACAGGCCGCCAGACCCAGCGCCAGAGCCAGCGCAAATTTCACTGCACGCATTCGGTCACCCTCAACCCCGCCGAGGTCACGATCTCGTTGCAGCCGGTGAGCGGGATCATCGGCGCGCAGGTCATCGACCGCGCGAGGCAGGCGCCCGCGCAATCGGATTTCGTGTGGCAGGCCTTGCCGCCGTCGCGAGTGCGCGTGGCGCAAAGCCGCGTGCCGCTTTCCGCGAGGATCCAGGCACCGCCGCGCTTCTCGCAGGCCGCCTGTTCGAGCGCCATCTTCGCCTCCCCCACCGGTTCGAGCGGCGCCGCGGCCTTCTCGCCGGGCTTGCAGGCGGCAAGGCAGATCAGCGCAAGCGCGGCGATCTCAGAACGGCATCGGATGCGCATGATGCAGCCTCTCGATCCCGGTCTTCACCACCTCGGACAGCACCACCCCCGCCGCATCGAGCGATTTTTCCAGCTGCGCGACCGAGGTCGCCCCCACGATCGGCACCACCGGGAAGGGCCGCCCGATCACCCAGGCGATCGCCATCGTCACCGGATCGAGCCCATGCTCGCGCGCGAGCGCCACGTAATGATCGGCGATCTCGAAGGCGCGCGCGTTCGAGCGCCCGCCGAGTTCGCGCACGATCGAACGGCGCGATCCCTCGGGCACCGCACCGCCGGAATATTTGCCGCTGAGCATCCCCACCGCGAGCGGCGAATAGGCGAGGCAGGTCACCCCCTCATGCACGCCAAGCTCGGCCAGGTCGGTATCGTAAAGCCGGCACATCATCGAATATTCGTTCTGGATAGCGGCGACGCGCGGCCCGTGCCCGGCCTCGGCCAGCCGCAGCCATTGCGCCGTGCCCCAGCAGCTTTCATTGGAAAGCCCGAAATGCCGGATCTTGCCCTCATCCACCAGCGCCTGCAGCGTCTCGAGACAGGCGATCATATCGGCCTCGATCTCCGCGCCCGAGGGCTGCTTTTGCGCGTTGAACCCCCAGTTCTGGCGGAAATGGTAGCTGCCGCGGTTCGGCCAGTGGAACTGATAGAGGTCGATATACTCGGTCTGCAGCCGCTTCAGCGAGCCCTCGATCGCCATGCGGATCGAGGTCGGCGTGATCGGCGCGCCGTCGCGCACCGCCTTCAGCCCGACGCCCGAGACCTTGGTGGCGAGCACGACCTCGTCGCGCCGCCCGGTCTTCGCGAACCAGGTGCCGATGATCTCCTCGGTGCGCCCGACGGTTTCGGCGCCAATTGGATTGACCGGATACATCTCGGCGGTGTCGATGAAATTCACCCCGCGATCGAGCGCGAGGTCGATCTGCGCGTGGCCTTCGGCCTCGCTGTTCTGCGTGCCCCAGGTCATCGTGCCGAGGCAGATCTCGGTGACCATCACCCCGGTGCGGCCCAGTTCCACTTTGCGCATGGCTATCCCTTTCCTGTCCGCGCGACCCTGCCACAGCGGCGCGGCGGAGGGAATCCCCCGCCGATCACTTGGCGGGGATCAGCCCGCGCAGCGCATTGCCCAAAAACAGCCCGCCGCCCGCCAGATCGCCCGGGCGCAGCACCGCCTCCCGCGCGCGCCCCGCGGCAAGCAGATCCGCGCGCAACACCCCCGGCAGGCAGCCCGAGGTCAGCGGCGGGGTCAGCAGCACGCGGTCCCGTTCCAGAAAGACATTGGTGATCGTGCCCTCGGCGATCTCGCCGCGTTCGTTGACGAAAATCGCCTCGTCGACGCCTGCCGGCAGGGCCGCCCGCGCGCGCTCGTAAAGCCCGCGCTCCGAGGTCTTGAACCGCCGCCAAATCGACGTGCTGTCAAGCCCTTCCGCGGCGAAGTTCACCTGCCATTCCGGCTTCGCCGGCGGCAGATCGGCGGTTGTGAGGTCGAGCGTTCCGTTCAGATCGAGCGTCAGCCGCAGCCGCCGCGGCGCCGCGCCCGCAACCGTCGCGATCCGCGCGACGACCGCCTCGGGCGCGAAAGCGATGCCGAATGCCTCCGCCCCTGCGCCCAACCGCGCAAGATGGCGCGGCAAGAGCGCGACACCCGCGCCCGGCTCCCAGCGCATCGTCTCGATCAGCGTCAGCCCCGCGGGGGCCGCGTCGCGAAGGCCGCCTTGCACAGCGCTTCCTCCCATTCCTCGGGCCCGCGGCTGTCATGCACGACGCCGCCGCCGACATTGAGCGTGACCCGCCCCGCGCGCAGATGCAGCGTGCGGATCGCCACGTTGAATTCCATCGCGCCCGAGGGCGCAAGCCAGCCGATCGCGCCGCAATAGGCCTCGCGCGGGTGCGCCTCGAGCTCGCGGATGATCTGCATCGCGCGGATCTTCGGCGCCCCGGTGACCGAACCACAGGGAAAGAGCGCCGCGCAAATCCTTGCGAAATCGAGGTTTTCGACCAGGTCCGCGGTGACGGTCGAGGTCATCTGATGCACCGTCGCGTAACTTTCGATCTCGAAAAGCTTCGGCACCCGGACAGTGCCCGGCACCGCGATCCGGCTCAGATCGTTGCGCAGAAGATCGACGATCATCAGGTTCTCGGCGCGGTTCTTTTCCGACCCACGCAGCCACTCCGCCGCCGCGACATCGGCCGCGGGCGTCACCCCGCGCGCCACCGTGCCCTTCATCGGCCGCACCGTCGCGCGGCGCGCGGCATCGACGGCAAAGAACAGCTCGGGCGAGCGCGAGAGCAGCGCGAACTCCCCCGCCTCGACCAGGCAGCCATGCCCCACCGGCTGACGCGCCCTGAGCGCGGCATAAAGCGCGGCGGGCGAAGCCGTTGTTTCCCCTGTCAGCGGGAAGGTCAGGTTGATCTGATAGACGTCGCCCGCCGCGATATACTCCTGCACGCGGGCAAAGGCCGCTTCGTAATCCTGCTGCGAAATCAGCGGATTGAGAGACAAAGTTGAGACCGGCTCCGCGGCTTGCTCTCCCGGCGTCCCGGGCGTGTCATAGGCCCCGAACAGGACCAGCGGCACCGCGCGTTCGCGCGGCATCAGATCCGCCAGCCGGTGCGAGAAGAGATAGCCCAGTTCGTAGCTCAGCACGCCGGCGAGCCAGAGCCCGTCCTCGCGGGCGCGCTCGATCGCCTCGAAGGCGGCGGGCACCTCCTCGGGCCGGTCGGCGCGGATCACCCGGCGCGGCGCGGCGAAGCGCGCGCCCCCGGGCGACGGCCCGCGATCGAATTCGAAACTCAGCTCTTCGGCCACCGGCGCCTCGCCCTCTGCTTCCCCGGCGTTATGCGGGGGCAGCGGGCCGGGCGCAACGCCTCAACCGACCGAAAAATGCCATTCCCCGTCGCCGAGCGCCGGGCTCGCGCTTTCCAGCGCCAGCGGTGAGCGCGAAAACACGATCGGCGTGCGCAGCCCGGCAATGCCCTCGGGCGCGATGTTCATGCCCCGCGCGACGATCTGCGGCTCGGCCAGCGCCTCGGCGACATCGTTGATCGGCCCGCCCGGCACGCCCGCCCCCTCGAGCGCGGCGATCAGCTCCGCCTTCGGGCGGAGCGCGGTGCGCGCGGCGATGCGCGCGCAGATCTCGTCGCGGTTCACCACCCGCGCGGGATTGGTCGCGAAATCAGGATCGTCGCATTCGTCCATCTCAAGAACGCCGCACAAGGCCTTGAACTGACGATCGTTTCCGCAAGCGATGATGAAATGCCCATCCGAGGAGGGAAACACCGAATAGGGCACGATCGAGGGATGCGCATTGCCCAGCCGATGCGGCACGACACCGCCCAGGAGATAGTTCATCGCCTGGTTCGCGAGCACGCCGACGCCGACATCGAGCAGCGCCAGATCGACATGCTGCCCGCGGCCGGACCGTTCGCGCTCGGCCAGCGCCGCCTGCACCCCGATCACGCCGTAAAGCCCGGTGAAAATGTCGATCCAGGCGACACCGACCTTCTGCGGCTCGCCCCCTTTCGCGCCGGTCAGGTCCATGATCCCGCACATGCCCTGCACGAGGAAATCATAGCCCGGCTGCTTCGCGCGCGGCCCGGTCTGCCCGAAACCGGTGACCGAGGCATAGACGAGACGCGGGTTTTCCGGCGCGAGACTTTCGTAATCGAGGCCGAATTTCTTCAGCCCCCCCACCTTGAAATTCTCGAGCAGCACATCGGCCTCACCGATCAGCTGCTTCAGCCGCGCCAGATCGTCCTTGTTCGAAAAGTCGCATTGCACCGAGCGTTTGCCGCGGTTTGCGGCATGATAATAGGCCGCCACGGTTTCAAAACTGCCATCCGGTCGTTCCCGCTCGACGAAGGGCGGGCCCCAGCGGCGGGTGTCGTCGCCCTCCGGCGCCTCGACCTTGATCACCTCGGCGCCGAGATCGGCGAGCACCTGGCCGATCCAGGGCCCCGCCAGGATCCGCGCGAGTTCCACCACCTTCAGCCCCTTCAGGGGCGCCTCTCCCGCCTGCATCTGCTTCCCTCCGCTCGGGCTGCGCTGGCCCCTTGGTAACGAATTCCCCCACGGGAGGCGACGGATGTTTCCGCGACATTTGCGCGGCCCAGCATGCGCGAAACGCATAGATCGCCACGAGAATTATTTCCGACATCGCAGCATGTCGCAAACAGACCTTGAACCTCAGGATCAATACATTTACGACTCCACATGTCGCTTTCATCCCATTTCGATGGGCTCGTCCGGCGCGCCGCCCCGTTCCGGGCCGGCCTGCGCCTTGCCGGGGGCCCGCAGCACCGCCCGGCATGACCTTTCCGCTGCCCGACAGGAGCAACCCGATGCAGGCCAATCTTGCCCGTTTCCTTCTTTCCGCCACCGCCCTCGCCGCGCTCACCCTTCCCGCCCAGGCCGCCGAGGATTGCGGCACCGTCTCGATCGCCGAGATGAACTGGGCCTCGGCCGGCGTCGCCGCCTGGGTCGACAAGATCATCCTCGAGGACGGCTACGGCTGCGAGGTGACGCTGGTCACCGGCGACACGATGCCGACCTTCACCTCGATGAACGAGAAGGGCGAACCCGACATGGCGCCCGAGCTTTGGGTGAACGCGGTGAAGACCGCGCTCGACCAGGCCGTCGCCGAGGGGCGGCTCGTCGAGGCGGCGAAGATCCTCTCCGATGGCGGGGTCGAGGGCTGGTGGATCCCGAAATACCTCGCCGAGGCCCATCCCGAAATCAAGACGGTCACGGATGCGCTCAAGCACCCCGAGCTGTTCCCCGCGCCCGAAGACCCGTCGCGCGGTGCGCTTTTCAACTGCCCCTCGGGCTGGAACTGCCAGATCTCGACCGAGAACCTCTATCGCGCCTATGGCGCCGAGGCGAAGGGCTTCGACCTCGTCGACACCGGCTCGGCGGCCGGGCTCGACGGCTCGATCGCCAATGCCTATGAGGCGAAAAAGGGCTGGTTCGGCTATTACTGGGCGCCGACCGCGATCCTCGGCAAATACGAGATGGTGAAGCTCGACGCCGGCGTGCCGAACGACAAGGCCGCCTGGGACGCCTGCACCTCGCAGGCCGATTGCCCCGATCCGAAGCCGAACGCCTATCCGGTCTCCGACGTCTATACCGTGGTGACGAAGGAATTCGCCGAAAAGGCCGGCGTCGCGATGGATTACGTCAAGGCCCGCGCCTGGGACAACCAGACGGTCGGCAAGGTGCTCGCCTGGATGGATGCGAACCAGGGCACGAACGAGGATGCCGCGCGCTGGTTCCTCGAAAATTACAAGGACATGTGGCACGGCTGGGTCTCGCCCGAGACCGCCGCGAAGATCGACGCCGCGCTTTGAGCGCCCCCGCCGGCGCGGTCTCCGCGCCGGCCTCGCCCAACGGAGGATGACCGATGGCGAATTGCTGGGGCCTGCCCGAGGCCCTGTGTTCCTTCCCTTCCCTCGACGCGAAGAGCCTGCGGATGATGCGCAAGGGCATCGACGACGGCTTTCGCGACATCGTGCGCGCCCATTCCGAGGCGATCGACGCGGCCACCGCGCCCTTGCAGATCTTCCTCAACGGGCTCGAGCGGCTGTTCACCCATGCGCCCTGGCCGGTGATGATGCTCGCGATCCTCGCCATCGTCTGGGCCGGCTCGCGCAGCTGGCGCACCGTGCTTGGCGCGGCGCTGGCGCTGGCCGGCATCGGCACCTTCGGGCTCTGGACCGACACGATGACGACGCTGGCCATGGTCGCGGTCGCGACCCTCGTCGCGATCCTGATCGGCCTGCCGCTCGGCATCGCGATGGCGCGCTCGGACCGGTTCCAGCGCCTGCTCACGCCGCTGCTCGACGTCATGCAGACCCTGCCCTCCTTCGTCTATCTCATTCCGGTCGTCGTGATTTTCGGCATCGGCAAGGTGCCCGGCCTGATCGCGGTGGTGATCTATGCGGTGCCGCCGATGATCCGGCTGACGAACCTCGGCATCCGCATGGTCGACCGCGAGGTGACCGAGGCGGCCGATGCCTTCGGCGCCGATCCGCGGCAGAAGCTTTTCGGCGTGCAGCTGCCGCTCGCGCTGCCCGCGATCATGACCGGGGTGAACCAGACGATCATGATGTCGCTCTCGATGGTGGTCGTGGCCTCGATGGTCGGCGTCGGTGGCCTGGGCAAGAACGTGCTGCAGGCGATCACCAACCAGTATTTCACCACCGGCTTCCTGAACGGCTTCGCCCTCGTCGCGATCGCGATCATCTTCGACCGCACCTCGCAGGCCTTCGGCAAGCGGCTGCAGAAACATCGCGAGGCAGGTCATGACTGAACGCTCCGGCATCGAGATCCGCCATCTTTACAAGATCTTCGGCCGCCATCCCGAACGCTGGGTGAAACCGGTGCAGGAGGGGATGACGAAGGAGGAGCTGAACGACCGCCACGATCATGTTCTCGGCCTGCGCGACATCAACCTGACGCTCGCCCCGGGCGAGATCTCGGTGATCATGGGGCTCTCGGGCTCCGGCAAGTCGACGCTGATCCGCCACATCAACGGGCTGATCGCGCCGACCGCGGGCGAAATCCTCTACGACGGCGCCGATGTGGTGCAGATGCGCCCGCGCGCGCTGCGCGAATTCCGCCGCACGAAGACGGCGATGGTGTTCCAGAAATTCGCGCTCTTGCCGCATCGCACCGTGCTGGAAAACACGCTCTACGGGCTCGATATCCGCCACCAACCGCGCGAGGAGGCCGAACCCCTCGCCCGCAAATGGATCGAGCGCGTGGGGCTTTCCGGCTTCGAGACGAACTATCCAAGCCAGCTTTCGGGCGGCATGCAGCAGCGCGTCGGACTGGCCCGCGCGCTCGCCAACGACGCCGATATCCTCCTGATGGACGAGGCTTTTTCCGCGCTCGACCCGCTGATCCGGATGGACATGCAGAAGGTGCTGCTCGAGCTGCAGGAGGAGCTGCACAAGACCATCGTCTTCATCACCCACGACCTCGACGAGGCGCTGCGGCTGGGCGACAGCATCGCGATCCTGCGCGACGGCGCGCTCGAACAGGTGGGCACCGGGCAGGACATCGTGCTGCGCCCGGCGAATGACTACATCGCCGAATTCGTGCGCGAGGTGAACCGCGGCAAGGTGATCCGCGCCGACCGTCTGCTCCGGCCGCGGGGCGCGGAAGAACCGGCGCCGGAGCTGCGGGTTCCGGGCCGGCTGGTGATCGAGAAGGTCGCGCGCGCGATGACCCAGGCCGGGGTGCAAAGCGCGACGCTCCTCGACCGCGCCGGGCAGGAGATCGGCGTGGTCGATGCCGGCGCGATCCTGAGCGCGATGGTGACGCCGGCGGAAAGCCCCGCCGGCTGAACCTCACCCCGCGAGCAGCGCGGCATTGCCGCCCGAGGCGGTGGTGTCGACGCAGAGATGGCGCTCATGGGCGACATGGGCGCGATCGGGCTGCGCGCAGATGAGCGGCAGGATCGGCCCCTTGCGCGCGGCCAGCGCCTGCGCATAGGCGCGCCCGCGCGCCTCGCCGCCCCACCAGAGCACCGCGGAAAATCCTTCTATTTCCGTCAGTTGCGCGGGATCGACCGCGCCTTTCGCAACCACAGCCAGCCCGCCGAGCCGCTCGACCGCCGCGGCCTGCGCCGCCGCCGCCCCGGCACTCGGGCCAAGGCAAAGCACCGGTTCGCGGGCACAAAGCGCAAGCCGGTTGAGCTCACCCGTCGGGCCCGGCATCAGCCGTTCCTCGAGCTTCGCACCGCCAGCCTCAGGCGTGGGCAGCGCCCCGCCCTGCGCCCAGTCCTCGCCCGCGACGCCCTGCGCCGGCGCGAAGAACCGGCCGAGATAGAGCGGCCCGCCCGCCTTCGGCCCGGTGCCCGAAAGCCCCTCGCCGCCGAAGGGCTGACTGCCGACGACCGCGCCGATCTGGTTGCGGTTGACGTAGATATTGCCGGCGTGGATCGCCTCGGCCAGCTCCTGCACCCGCGCGTCGATCCGCGTGTGCAGCCCGAAGGTCAGGCCGAAGCCCCGCGCGTTGATCGCCGCGATCACCTGCGGCAGGTCACCCGCGCGGAAGGTTGCGACATGCAGCACCGGGCCGAAGACCTCGCGCTCGAGATCCTCGATCCCCGCGACCTTGAGCAGCGTGGGCGCGCAGAAATGCCCGGCCTCGGGCGCCTCGACGCTGTGCAGCACGCGGTTCGCGTTCGCCGCCAGATAGGAGGCGATCCCCGCCTCCGCCTCGGCGTCGATCAGCGGGCCGACATCACTGGCAAGCCGGCGCGGATCGCCGACGCTGAGCTGATCCATCGCGCCGCGGATCATCTCGATCATCTGCGGCGCGATCTCCTCCTGCAGGTAGAGGCAGCGCAGCGCCGAACAGCGCTGCCCGGCCGAGCGGAAGGCCGCCGTCACGATGTCGCGCAGCGCCTGTTCGGGGAGCGCGGTGCTGTCGACCACCATCGCGTTGAGCCCGCCGGTTTCCGCAATGAGCGGCGTGCCGGGCGCCATATGCGCGGCCATCGCCGCGGCGATGATCCGCGCCGTCTCGGTCGAGCCGGTGAAGACGACGCCATTCACCCGCGCGTCGGAGGTCAGCGCCGCGCCGACCGTGGCGCCATCGCCCGGCAGCAGTTGCAGCGCCGTGGCGGGCACCCCCGCCCGGTGCAAAAGCCGCACCGCGATCGCGGCGATAAGCGGCGTCTGCTCGGCCGGTTTTGCCAGCACCGCATTGCCCGCGCTCAGCGCCGCGGCGATCTGCCCGGTGAAGATCGCAAGCGGGAAGTTCCACGGGCTGATCGCGACGAAAATCCCGCGCGGGCCGTGCGCCTCGCCCTCGCCTTCAGCCGCGTAATAGCGCAGGAAATCGACCGCCTCGCGCAGCTCGCCCACCGCGTCGGGCAGGGTCTTGCCCGCCTCGCGGGTGAGCGCGGCAAAGATCGGGCCGAAGTTCTCCTCGTAAAGATCGGCGGCACGGCGCAGCACCGCGGCGCGCTCTGCCGCCGGCGCGGCCCAGGGCGCGGCATCGGCCAGCGCCCGCGCGACGCAGGCATCGTCCGCCTCACTCACCTGCGCGAGGATCTCGCCCGTCGCGGGGTTCGCGACCGGGCGCGCGGTGCCCGTGGCGGCGCTCACCGTGAGCGGCGCCGCATCGGGCAGCGCCACCGCCTGCGCCGCCTCGATCCGCGCGAGCTCCTCCGGATCGCTCAGATCGAAGCCTTTGGAATTGATCCGGTTTTCGCCGAAAATCGCCGCGGGCGCGCGCAGCGCGGAGGGCGGCTGCGCGCTGGCAAGCGCGGCAAAGGGATCGCGCGCGATCGCCTCGGGCGCGACGCTCTCATCGACGATCTGATGCACGAAGGAGCTGTTCGCCCCGTTCTCCAGCAGCCGCCGCACGAGATAGGCGAGCAGGTCGCGATGCGCGCCCACCGGCGCATAGATCCGGCAGCGGCCCTTGGTTTCGCGCAGCGTGATGTCATGCAGCCGCTCGCCCATGCCATGCAGGCGCTGGAACTCGAAGGGCCGCCCCTCGGCCAGTTCGAGGATCGCCGCGACGCTATGCGCGTTATGGGTGGCGAATTGCGGATAGATCCGGTCGCTCAGCCCGAAGAGCTTCTTCGCGAGGCAGATATAGCTCACGTCGGTCGCGACCTTGGAGGTGAAAAGCGGAAAGCCCGGCAGCCCCTCGACCTGCGCGCGCTTCATCTCCGTGTCCCAATAGGCGCCCTTCACGAGGCGGATGTTGAGCCGCTGCCCATAGCGCCCCGCCATCGCATAAAGCGCGTCGATCGCGGCGCCGGCGCGCTTGCCATAGGCCTGCACCACCACGCCGAACCCGTCCCAGCCGGCGAGATCGGGATCGGCCATCGCCGCCTCGATCACCCTGAGCGAGAGCGCAAGCCGGTCCTGCTCCTCGGCATCGACATGCATGCCGATCCCCGCCGCCCGCGCCGCGCGCGCGAGATCGCGCACGACGGGCACGAGCTCGGCCATCACGCGCACCTCCTGCGCCACCTCGTAGCGCGGATGCAGCGCCGAAAGCTTGATCGAGATCCCCGGGTTCGCGGTGACCGAGCCGCGCACCGCCGCCTTGCCGATCGCGGCGATCGCGCGGGCGTAATCCTCGGCGTAGCGCGCGGCATCCGCCGCCGTCATCGCCGCCTCGCCCAGCATGTCATAGCTGTAGGTGAAGCCCTCCGCCTCGCGCTTGCGGGCGCGGGCGAGCGCCTTCTCGATCGTCTCGCCCAGCACGAACTGCCGCCCCATCTCGCGCATCGCCTGGCCGACGGCGGCGCGGATCACCGGCTCGCCCAGCCGCCGGATCGCGCCGCGCAGCGTGCCGGCGATACCCTCGCCCCCTTCTTCCAGCACCTTGCCGGTCAGCATCAGCCCCCAGGTCGAGGCATTGACGAGCGCGGAGGCCGCGGTGCCAAGGTGCCGGCTCCAGTCCGAGGGCGCGATCTTGTCCTCGATCAGCGCGTCGATCGTGCCCGCGTCCGGCACCCGCAAAAGCGCCTCGGCAAGGCACATCAGCGCCACGCCCTCGCGCGTCGAAAGCCCGTATTCGGCAAGGAAATGCTCCATCAGGCTCGGCTTCGCCTCCGCCCGGATTCGCCGCACGAGGCCCGCCGCCCGCGCCGAGATCGCGGCGCGCATCGCCTCGGACAGCGCGGCCTCGGCGACGAGCCGCTCGAGCACGGCGCGCTCGGGCGCGAATTTGGCGTCGAGGCCGAGGGTGGAAAGATCCTGAGACGGCGGAACGTCAATCGGGGCGGCGATCATGGCGAATGTCCTGGGTGTGAGGGGGAGCGTATACCCAAGAATACTGCGATTGCGCTGGACGATGCGCCCAAAGATTGTCACCTTGACAGGCGTATCGCCTGAAATCAGGGGGAATTTCAGTCATGACCGATCCGCTCGACGCCACCGACCGCAAGATTCTCGCCGAACTCGTCGCCAATGCGCGCCTGCCGATCGCGGAACTCGCGCGCAAGGTCGGCCTGTCGAAGACCCCGGTCGCCGCGCGGATCCGGGCGATGGAGGAGATGGGGCTGATCACCGGCTACCGCGCGATCCTCTCGCCGCTCAAGCTCGGCCTCACCCATGTCACCTATGTCGAGGTGCGGCTGAGCGACACCCGCGCGAAGGCGCTCGAACAGTTCAACGCCGCGGTGCGCGCGATCCCCGAGGTCGAGGAATGCTACATGATCGCGGGCGGCTTCGATTACCTGATCAAGGTGCGCTCACGCGACATGGCGGACTATCGGCGGCTGATGGGGGAGAAGCTTTCCGCCCTGCCCCATGTCCACGCGACCTCGAGCTATGTCGCGATGGAGGCGGTGGTGGAGCAGAACTGGCTCAGCCCCTGAGCCGGTCAGAACCGCCGGCTCAGCCCGAGGCCGAGGCTCAGGTTGCGATACGCCGCCACCGGCAGGGTCGAGCGCTGCCGCTCCCAGTTCAGCTGCAACACCGGGGCAAAGCCCGAAACCGTGAGCGCGCGGTGCTGCGCGCTCAGCGCAAGGCTTTGCCGGTCGTCCTTGCGCCGCAGCCCGAAAAGCGTGGACACCCCGTCATAGCGCGCGTGGCGCAGCGTCAGATCGGCGCCGAGGCTCAGCCCGCCCTCGAAAGCATAGCTCGCGCCGAAACTCACCTCGCCCGCGCGGAAGGCGAGGCTCGGCACCCGCGCGGCGCTGCGCTCGAGCGCGAGCCCGGCGCGGATCGCAAAGCGCGGATCGAGCGCATGCGACCAGCGCAGCATCGCGCGGCTGCGCAGCCCGTCGGAGCGCGGCGCGCCGGGATAGGCCAGATCCTGCGCGGTGAGCGCCACCGCCAGCATATCGCGCGCGCCCACCGGGGTGGACAGCGCAAGGCTCAGCCCCGGGCCGCGGGAATAGACCTGCCCCTCGATCCAGCGCTGCGCGAAATTCGCCCCGACCTCCCAGCGCAGCCCGCCCGCCTTGCGCCGGATCAGCGCCAGCCCGGGGGTCAGCGTCACATCGGAGGGCACCGCCGCGCGGTCATAGCCGATCGCGTCGAGATCGAGGCTCGCGCGCCCCTGCCAGCCCGGGCCCAGCACCGGCGCAAAGGCGAGATGCACGCCGATCCCGGCGCCAAGCGCGGCCTGCGCGCGCGAGCCGCCCGCGACCGTCACCGGCAGCCCGTCGATCACGATCGTGCCGGCGGAGGTGCGCCGCCCCGGGTTGCTCGACGGGACCAGCCCGAAGCTGAGCGATCCCTGCCAGCGCCTTTCCTGCGCGAGCGCGACCAGCGCCCCCTCGGCCGCGCGGCGTTCGGGCGCGGCGAGCGTTCCGCCCAGCGCCGCCTCGTAATGAAACCGCACGCGCGGCGCCTCGCCCGCGGCCTGCAGCGCCGCCGCAAGCTCGAGGCGGAACCGCGCCACATCGGGGCGCAGCACCACCAGCCGCTCGAGCGCGGCGCGTGCGAGATCGGCGCGCCCCTCGGCGCGCGCGAGCGTGGCGATCGCCCAAAGCCGGCGCTCGGCCCCGCCGCGCGTCGCCGGCACCCAGGCCCGGTAGCGCGCGAGCGCCTCGGCCCGCCGCCCCGCCGCGGCAAGCGCGCGCGCGCCCGCCTCGGCCCGAGCATCGGCGGCCTCGGCCCCGGCGGCGGCCCCGGAGGCGGACGTGGGCGCCGCGCCGGTCTCGGCCCGCGCCCCTGCGAGCGGCGCAAGCGCAAGGAGCAGCGAAAGCAGCCCCGCGCGCAGCGCGCCCAGGCAAAAGGCGCCCGACGCGCGAGAAGGGGCGTTACACGCGCCGGGCATGGCTTCGGTCACTGTTCGAGATAGTAGGTGCCGACGCCAACCAGTTCGGGCGAGGTATCCCCGTCGGTATTGAGGCCAAGCCCCGCGGTGCCGATCGCCGCCCGCCCGCGATCGCCGAAGAAGGCACCGCCAAGCTGCATGCCCGCCTGGCCCGTCGTGCCGTCGACCGTCAGCTCCCCGCCCAGATGCACCAGCATCGCGCCGCTCGCGACGGTCTGCGTGCCCCCGGTCGGCAGCGCGATCGTGCTCTCGCTGCGCCCCACCGTCGAGGTCTCGGGATCGACCTCGAGCACCCCTTCGGCGGTGAAATCGTCGCCGTTCATCGTGCCGCGGAAATTCGTCGCCTGACCCGACCAGACATTGTTCGTCTGCCCCTCGGTCCAGTCGACGTCGAGATCGAGATCGGCCATCACCTCGCCGATACTGTCGCCGGTGTCGCCCTCGCGCAGATCCATCTTCGCCGCGCCGGTGTAATTCGCCTTGAGCGAGGTCGGCATGTTGCCGGTCGGCGCGAGGTTCTCGATCTGCGCGAATTTCGTGTCGTAGTCGGAGGAGGACATGCTCCCGCCGCCACCGCCGCCGCCGCCGCTTCCATTCCCCATGCAGCCGGCAAGGGAAAGGGCGACGGCGCCAAGCGCCAGCCCCTTCCGGACCTGATCCGTTTTCATCTCCTGATCGCTCCCAAGTCGTTTCCCCAGAGTGTGTCGCAAGGACCGGACCATTAACCCCCGCTCCGCCCCCCGGGTCGCCCCCCCGTTCAGGGGGGAGGCAAAGCATTGATTTTTGCGACACTGCACCGCAGACTTGCCCCTTGCCTCGAGGAGCTCCGCGTGCCCCGGTCCCCGCTGCTCATCATCGGCGCCACGATCGCCTTCGCGCTCGTCACCGCCACGCTCGCGCTGGGCCTCGCCCTGCAAGCGCCCTGGCTTGGCGTGACCCTCGCCCCCGGGCCCGGCGGCAACGGCGTGATCGTCGCCGCGCGGGCCCCGCAGGGCCCCGCCGCCGCGCTCGAACCCGGGGTGCAGCTGCGCGCGCTGCGCTCGGCCGCGGCGGCGCCGGGCGGCGGCCTCGACCTCACCGCCGGGGATCTGACCGAAGAGCCCGACACGCTCGCCGATGTCGCCGCGATGCGCGCCTTCTTCGCGCGCCAGTCGGCGATCGACGCGATCCTGCGCGCCGGGCCCGTCGTGCTCGTCACCGACCGCGGCGAGATCACCGTGACCCCGCGCCCGAGCCGCCCGCTCGCGACGCTGCCCGGCGCGTTCTGGGTGCAGTTTCTCGTCGGGCTCGCCGGCTGCATGATCGGCGGCTGGGTGCTTGCGCTGCGCCGGCGCGCGGAGGCCGTCTTCCTGACCCTTGCCGGGCTTGGCATCGACCTCTCCGCCCATGCCGCGGGGCTTTATTCGACGCGCGAGATCGCGCTGCCGGGGGAGGTCTTCTGGTGGGCCTCGGCGACCAATTCGCTCGGCTCGATCACCTTTGGCATCGGGATGATCTGCCTTTTCCTCGTCTACCCCCGCCGGCTGGTGCCGCGCGCCGTCGTCGCCCTGGTGATCGCCACCTTCGGCGCCTGGGCGATCGCCACCTTCGCCCGGCTCCCGCAAAGCACCGAAGTCCTGATCCACCTGCCGATCACGATCGAGATGGGGCTGATCACCATCGCCGCCGTCGCGCAGATCTTCGCCACCCGCGGCCATCCGCAGGAGCGCGCGGCGCTGCGCTGGTTCGGGCTCGCGGTGCTCGTCGGCGCGGGCGGCTTCGTCGGGCTGATCGCGGCACCGCAGGCGATGGGGCTTTCGACCGGGGTCACCCAGGGCCATGCCTTCGGCTCCTTCCTGATCGTCTATATCGGGCTCGCGATCGGGGTCGCCCGTTACCGGCTCTTCCAGCTCGAGGACTGGTCCTTCCGCATCCTCTTCTACGCCGGCGGCGTGGCGCTTCTGCTGCTGCTCGACGCGGCGCTGATCGGCCTCGTCGCGCTCGACCGGCTGCCCGCCTTCTCGCTTGCGCTGATCGTCGTCGCCTTCCTCTATTTGCCGGCGCGCGACTGGATCGGGCGCAAGCTGACCGGCACCCGCCGGATCGAAACCGAAGAGCTCTTCGATCTGATCGCGCAGGTGGCGCTGGCCGATCCCGCGCAGGATCAGCGGGCGCGCTTCGCCGCGATGCTCGACCGCCTCTTCCAGCCGCTCGAGATCGCGCCCTGCGACGACACCGTCCCCGCCCCCGCGATCGCCGAGGGCGGCGAGGCGCTGCTTTTGCCCGGCTTCGAGCGCGTCCCCGCGCTGCGCCTGCGCTGGGCGCGCCGCGGCCGGCGGCTGTTCTCGCCGCGCGATCTGAACCGGGCGGAGACGGCGCTCACGATCACCCGGCAGATGATCGCCCAGCGCAACGCCTATGCCGCGGGCGCCGAGGCGGAGCGGCGCCGGATCACCCGCGACATGCACGACAACATCGGCGTGCAGCTGCTGGGCGCGCTGCACAGCCCGGCCGAGGCGCGCAAGGACGCGCTGATCCGCCGCGCGCTCACCGACCTGCGCGAAATCGTCTCGGCGAGCGAAACCGCACTGCGCCCGCTCGACGACATGCTCGCCGATCTGCGCGCCGAGATCACCGAGCACATGGTGGCGGCGCAGATCGCGCTCGACTGGCGGGCGGAGCGCTTCGACCTGCCCGCCCCGCCGCCGATCGCCGGCACCCTGCGCGCGATCCTGCGCGAGGCGGCGGGCAATATCCTGCGCCATGCCCGCGCCCGTCGCGCCGAGATCGAGATCACCCGCCCCGCGCCCGGGCGCATCGCGCTGCGGGTGCGCGACGATGGCTGCGGCGCCGATCCGGCCGAGGAGGCGCCCCCCGCGACGCGCGGCGGCGGGCTCGGCCTCGTGAACATGCGCCAGCGCGTGGAAGATTGCGGCGGGCATTTCCGCTTCGGCCCCGGCCCCGGGGGCCGCGGCTGCGAGATCGTCGCCGAATTCGACCTGCCCGCCCCCGCCGCGACCGGCGGCTTTGCCCTGCCCGAGGCGGCGGCGCCGCCCGTTGCCGCCCCCGCCTTCGCCGACGAGGCCTGAGATGCGCCGCGTGCTGATCGTCGAGGACATCGCCGAGACCCGCGCCTGGCTTGCCGGGATCGTCACCGCCGCCTTTCCCGAGGCGCGGATCGACACCGCCGCGACGCTGCGCAAGGCGCGCCCGCTGGCCGCGACGGGCTACGACCTCGCGCTGATCGACCTCGGCCTGCCCGACGGCTCGGGGCTGACGCTGCTGCGCGAGATCCGCGAGGCGCAGGATCCGGTGCTCTGCGTCGTCACCACGGTGATGGCCGACGATGCGACGGTGGTCGCCGCGCTTTCGGCCGGGGCGGATGGCTACCTGCTCAAGGAATACCCCGCCGAGGTGCTCACCCGGCAGCTTGGCCAGCTCGGCCTCGGCCTGCCCGCGCTTTCCCCCGCGATCGCGCGCCGGATCATGGAGCATTTCCGCTTCACCGGCCCCGCCGCCCCCGAGGCGCGGCTGACCGAACGCGAGGCGGAGGTGCTCGGCCTGATCGGGCGCGGGCTGCGCAACGCCGAGGTGGCCGCACAGCTCGAGATCGCCGAAAGCACGGTCGCGGGTTACATCAAGGCGGTCTATCGCAAGCTCGGCATCTCCTCGCGCGCGGAGGCGGCCTGGCACGCCGCGCGGATGGGATTGCAGCGGCGCGACGAAAAAGGCCGGCCCTGACGGACCGGCCTTCGGCAGAAATTGTCGTGGTCTCAGGCGCTCTTGCGCGAGAGCACCATCTGCGGACGCGCGCGCGCGATCGCGGCGGTGACCATGCCGGCGACCGCCGCCTTGATCAGATCGCCCGGGATGAACGGGGTGATCAGCAGCGTGGCCTCGGGCAGGGTCTTGCCGAGTTTCCAGGCCATGCCCGGGATGCCGCAAAGGTTCAGCACGAGAAAACCGCCGACCGCCGCGCCGATCCCCGCGGCCAGCGCGAGCGGCAGGCGGGTGAGGCGCTCGGTGATCCAGCCGGTGACGAAGGCCGCGATCGGGAAGCCGATCAGATAGCCGATCGTGACCCCGGCGAACACGCCGATCCCGCCACGCCCACCGGCAAGCAGCGGCAGCCCCAGCGCGACGAGCGCGAGGAACAAAAGCACCGCGAGCGCGCCGCGCCGCGCCCCAAGCACCGTGCCGCACAGCATCACGCCCAGCGACTGCGCCGAGATCGGCACCCCGGTCATCAGCATGATCTGCGGCACGAGGCCCAGCGCCGCGATCAGCGCAGCGTAAAGCACGATCAGCACGAAGTTGCGTTCCATTCAGTTTCTCTCCCTTGAAACGTCTCGCGAAACCGCCGGCGCGAGCCCACCCCGGGCCTTCAGCGCCAGCGCCACCTGTTCGGCATCGTCCATGGCCAGGATCAGCCAGGGCACGATCACCTGCCAGCGCGGCGCGCGGGGTGACCGCGCCCGCCAGGCCATCTGCAATTGCGCTCCCTTTTGCGCGATCACCGGGGTGAATCGCAAGACCAGAGCGGCGGCCAATGCGAAAGTCTCAGGCCGCAGACCGAACCGGCGCAAGGGGGCGGCCAGGCCGATCACCACATCCATCATGTCGTCGAACCGCGTCGTGAGCGTGAGCAGATTGGCCGCGGCGACGGCGGCGACGAGGCGCAGCGCAATCAGCGCGCCCTCGGCCCAGGTGCCGCTCACCCCATGCCAGAGCGCGAGCACGACAAGGAAGATCCAGAGCGGGCGCAGCGCCGCAAGCCCCTCGCGCGCGAAGGCGATCCCGCCCGAGAGGTAAAGCGCCGCGACACCCGCGGCGACGAGGGCCATCTGCCCGAGCCCCGAAAGCGAGAAAAGGAACACCGCCGCGAGCGCGAGCGCCGCAAGCTTTGCCCCCGCGGGCAGGCGGTGCATCCAGGTGACGCGCTCAGAGATCAGCGTCAGCATCGTCGGCCTCCATCGCCGCGCGATAGGCCGCGATCACCGCCGCCGGCGCGCCGTCCTGCACCACCCGGCCGCCCTCGAGCCAGAGGATCCGGTCATAGCCGGCCAGCGCCTCGAGATCGTGCGAGATATGCAGAAGCTGCGCCGCGAGCCCGTCGAGCACCCGGCCAAGCCGGCGCACGGTGGCGAGGTCGAGCCCGGCGAAGGGTTCGTCGAGCACGATCGCCCCGGGCGCCATCGCGAGCACCGCCATCAGACAGACGAGATGCTTCTGCCCCTGGCTGAGCTGCCCGGTGCCGCGCCCGGCCCAGTCCGCGCGGCCAAAGCGCGCGAGCATCGCGCGCGCCCCCTCGCGCGCCTCGGCTTTCGACCGCCCCATCTGGCGCAGGCCGAAGGCGAGCTCCTCCTCCACGGTCGGGAAGATGATCTGATGGTCGGGGTTCTGGAACAGGATGCCGACGGCGGAGAGCGCGCCGCGCCGGTCACGCGCGACCTCGACGCCGCCCACGGTGACGCGCCCGGCCTGCGGCTCCTGCAGCCCGGTCACCACGCGGGCGAGCGTCGACTTGCCCGAGCCGTTGCGCCCGATCACGCCGATCCGGCGCTCGGAAAGCGTGAGCGCCGGCAGCTCGAGCAGCACCCGCCCGCCGCTTTCGACGCGAAGATCCCGAATGTCGATCAGCTGGTCCATGACGCCCCCTTTCGCGCCTCTCTAGCGTGGCGCGGGGGCGATGGCTACCGGTCCGAAGGTGCAAACGCCCCCGGGGTGGGGCCCCCGGAGGCGCGGCCCCGCTTACGCGAGGCGTTCGATCCGGGCGGGCAGGCCCTGGCGCACTGCCGTGCCGGCCACCGGATCGACCCATGTGCCGGGCCTGGCGAGCGTCGGGTCGAGCATGCCGAGATCGTTCAGCAGCACCCCGCTTGCCAGCCGCGGATCGCCGGCGCGGGTCTCGCCGTCGATGGTGACGTCGCGCGCGCCAAAGCCGCGGTGGCCAAAGCCGTGCTCGATCGCCACCGTGCCCGCGGCGATGCCGTCGCGCACGATCGCCACGCTTTCGAGACTGCCGCCCGGGGTCGTCAACCGCACGCGGTCGCCGGTGTGGATGCCCTGGGCGCGGGCAATCTCGCGCCCGACGATCACCGGGTTGCTGGCGGTGATCCGCAACAGCGTCTTCGCCCCCACCGAATAGGAGTTCTGCAGCGCGGATTTGAAGGAGACGACCTTCACCGGCCAGTCGGTCTCGGGGTAATGCTCGGTGACCTTCGAGCCATCGGCGAATTCCGGTTCGACCCAGGCCGGGCCGCCCGGCATGTGCTGGCCGGTGGTGGCGCGTTTGAACCCGCCCATCGCCTCGTTCCAGACCATCATCGGGCTGCCGGCGAAGGGATTGCCGGCCTTCTCGCCGTCATAGGTCTTGCCGATCGGCTCATAGCGCCCGCCCTTGGCGTAGATCGTCGCGGCCTTGCGCCATTCGTCGGGCTTCAGCGTGGCCTCCAGATCGGCGCGGATCCGGCTCACCCCGCTCAGTTCGATGTCGTCGTCGCTGGCATCGGCCACCGGCTTCTTGCCGATCGTCGCGACATTGGCGGCACCGCGCAGATACCAGTCCTCGGCGCGGTCGAGCGGGTGCAGATTGCCCTCCGCATCCGGGATCGCATCGGCGCCGAAGCCGGGCAGCCCCATCCGCTTCGCCGTGGCGATCAGGAAGGTCTCCATCCCCACCCGCTCGCCCGCGGCGTTGCGTTCCATCCGCGGCTCGATCACCGGCCAGCGCGCCGTCGTCGCCTTGGTCGCCACGCCGCCCCAGGGTTTGGTGAAGCCCCAGGTCTCGTACATCACCGAATCCGGCACGATGTAATCCGCGATCGCCGAGCTTTCGTTGATGAACGGGTCGATCGAAATGATCAGCGGCACGACCTTCGGATCCTTCAGCTTCTCGACCATATGGGCGATGCCGGGCAGGCCGTAGACCGGGTTCGTGTTGCGGAAGACCAGCGCCTCGACGCCATAGGGATAGCCGTTCACGATCGAGGGGATCCATTCGGTCGCAAGCCCGGGCGCGTTCGGGAACCAGGGCGCCTCCGCCGGGAAGGGCTTGCCCGCGGCCTTCTTCGCCTTGAATTCCGAGGTCTTCTCATAGGGCGCATTGCGCCCGATCGGCAGGCCCTTGGCCTTCACCGCGCCGGGGAAATCCGCAAGGTCATAGGCCGGGCCCTTGGTGTCGGGGAACCAGCCGCCCGCGACCATCGTGCCGCCCTTCCAGTTCAGATTGCCGATGAGCGTGTTGATCATCATCAGCGCATAGGCGTTGTAATGGCCCGAACCCGACATCATCCCGCCGTGGCTGTTCACCGCCGCGCGCCGCCCGTGGCGGGTCAGCTCACTCGCCAGGGCTTCGATCGTCTCCTGCGGGATGCCGCAGGCGGCGGAATACTCCGCCATCTCGTGCTTCATCGCCTCCTCGCGCAGCAGCGTCAGCGCCGTCTTCACCGCGACCCGCGCGCCCTGCACCTCGACCGCACCCTCGAAGAAGAGCGGCGCGGCCGAGGCTCCGGCCGGAGCGGGGCCGGCATCGGAGGCGACCAGGAAGGGGTCGGCCTCCGCATAGGGTTCCACCCCCTCGGCCAGCGGCAGCCCGATGTCGGAGCCGCGCAGGAACCGGCCAAAGCGCGGATGCTTCGGCTCCACGATCACGAGATGGGTGGCATTGGTGAAACTCGCCTCGCCCGCGGCATCGGCGGCCTCCTGCGTCGGCTGGGCGAGATAGGCGGTGTTGATCTTTTCACTCTCGAACATCCAGCGGATGATCGCCATCGCAAGCGCGCCATCGGTGCCCGGCTTGATCGGCACCCAGCGCGAGCGCTCGCCCGAGGGGCCGTTCTGCGCGTTGTTCAACACCGGATCGACGACAACATAACTCAGCTTGCCGTCGGAGCGCGCATGGGCGACGAGCGTGCCGACCCGCTTGAACGGGTTGCCCGCATTGCCGGGCGCCGTGCCGACGAAAAGGATGAATTCGGCGTTGTTGAAATCGGGCTTCGCATGCGGCTGGGTCTTGAAATCGCCGAACATCGCGCCCGAGCCGTTGCGATAGGCGCCGCCGCAATAGGCGCCGTGGCGCACGAAATTGGTCGAGCCATAGCTTTGCTTGAGCCAGCGCAGCACCAGATTGTCGCGCCCGTCGTCGACGCAGTTCATCCAGACGAGCCGGTTCGCGCGGGGGCCAAGCTCGGGCGCCTCCGGGTCGATCGGCGTCTTCAGATCGCGGATCTCGCGCAGCCCGGCGACGCGCCCCTCGCCGAACAGGTCTCCGCCCTCGACCACCTCCTCGACCAGCTGCTCGAAGCTGATCGTCTGCCACTGGCCGGAGCCGCGCGGCCCCACGCGCTTGAGCGGTTTGAGCACCCGGCGCGGGTTCGTCACCTGGTCGAGCACCGCATTGCCGCGCCCGCAGGCGGTCGAGCGGTTCTTCAGCCCGCCCTCCTGCCCGGCGCGGGCATAGGCGATAAAGCTCTCGCGCACCGAGGCCTCATAGGGGATGAACGGATCGGTCGAGAGCGGGCTGTAGGGGTTGCCCGCGACGCGCAGAACCTTGTTTTCCTTTTTGTCGACGCGCACCCGCACGCCGCAAAGCGTGGTGCAGCCGATGCACATCGTGTAGCTCACCGCCTGATCCGGGTTCGGCGTCAGATCGCCGGTCTCCGGGTCGATGGTGAACTCGGGATCGGGGGCGAAACCGGTCAGCGCCTTGCGCGGCACCTCGCCCGACCATTTGCCCTTTGCGATCTTCTTGATCGTATCGGCATACCCCACACCGAAGGTGGCGGCGGCACCGGCGGCGGCGGCGCCCTTGAGGATGTTGCGGCGGCTGGACATCGGGGATCTCCTCAGAATGAGCGGGCAGGTTCGGCGGCGGGCTTGCGCGGCGCATCGCCGTGCGGCGGCTCGGCCTCGGACCAGGGGATGAAGGTGGTGTAGGCGAGGATCAGGAAGAGCCAGAGCCCGAAGGTGCCGATCACCCCCATCAGCCCGGGCAGCCCCGTCGGCATCAGCGCGTCATAAAGGCCCGAGCCCACCTTCGGCACCGCCTGCCCGCCCATGAAGACGGTCCAGCGGAACATCCAGGCGGCATGGATCGCGACGAGACCGGTGATCCAGCCCGAGCGCGCCGGGGCGGCAAGCGCCAGCCCGAAGGGCAGCGCGATCGCAAGCGCGCCCCAGGCGGCGATCTTCTGCCAGACCGGGAAGCCCGCGACGGAGGCAAGCGCCTCGGCATGGCGCGGGCTGAGGCCGGAAAGCGCGAGCGCGAACCAGGCCGCGCCCAGCACGCCGACGAGGCCGAGCGCCAGCGCCAGCGCGCGGTTCATCGCCGCCTCGGCCGCGCGCCCGGTGCCGAGCACCCGGCCCAGCACCAGCATCAGCCCCAGCGCGCCGACAAAGCCGGTCGCGGCGAATTGCAGCGGCAGGAAGGGCGTGTTCCAGAGCGGACGCGAGCGCACCACCATCACCTCCATCCCGGTATAGGTGAGGATGCCAAGCGCGGCGAGCCCGGCGGCCAGCCCGAGCGGACGGGCGAAACCATTCACCTCTCCGCCAAGGCTGAGCAGCCGGAAGAGCCAGGCAAAGCGCCACTCCTCCCGCCCCCAGGCCGCGAAGGCCGGGCGATGCAGCGCCCAGGCGAAGGCGATCAGCAGCATCACATAGCTCGGCACCACCCAGGCGCCCCAGGCCATCCAGGAGGTCTTGTGGGTATAGACGAAGAACTCCCAGAACCGGCCCGGCTGATGCAGGTCGGCCAGAAGCGCGATCGGCGCGGTGATCCCGGTGGTCACCGCCACCATCAGCGCGAGCCGCGCCTGCGGCAGGGAAGCGTCGCGCCCGAAAAGGAACCCGGGCAACGCCATCAGCAGCGCGGTGACCGAAAGCGCGATCAGGAAGAAATACTGCACCGCCCAGGGCAGCCAGGCCGCCTCATGCGTCGCGCCGACGAGTTCGTGGATCTGCACCTGCATCTCAGAGGCCCTCCGGAGCGTGGGCGGAGGGATCGAAGGGCGGATGCCAGGCGGCCTCGCCCGCCACGCGCCCGTCGAGGATCTCCTCGAGCCCGATGTAATAGACGTTCGGATTGGTGTGCATCTCGGGCCGCAGCACCGAGACCTTGTTCGCGGCGAGCATCTTCGAGACCGCGCTTTCGGGATCGTTCAGATCGCCGAAATTGCGCGCCCCGCCGACGCAGGTCTCGACGCAGGCCGGCAGGAGCCCCGCCTGCGTGCGGTGAAAGCAGAAGGTGCATTTGTCGGCGGTCTGCGTCTCGTGGTTGATGAAACGCGCGTCATAGGGGCAGGCCTGCACGCAATAGGCGCAGCCGACACATTTGGAGGCATCGACCAGCACCTCGCCATTCTCGGCCTTGAAGGTCGCCTCGACCGGGCAGACCGGGATGCAGGGCGGATCGTCGCAATGGTTGCACAGCCGCGGCAGCATCACCATCGCCGGATCCTCGCCCGCCTTCACCACCTCGTAGACCGAGACATGGGTGCGGAAGGCCCCCTCGGGGACGTGGTTTTCCATGATGCAGGCGACGGTGCAGGCCTGGCAGCCGATGCATTTGCGCAGATCGACCACCATGCCCCAATGCGGCGCCGGCGCCCCGGCAGCGGCCTGCCCGGCCCCGCCCGCCCCCGCGACCGAGGCCGCCGCGCCGATCGTCACCCGACCGAGCGCTCCGAGAAAGCTGCGACGGCTGGTTTGCATGGGCTGTCCTTTCCTCTTCGATCGGAAAGGAGGCTACGCCCCGGGGCGCCGCGCCGAAATCGGAGGAAACCCGGGGGGATTAGGGGTTACCCCCTAGCCCTCGGCCCAGCCCGCCGCGACAAGCAGCCGCACGAGGTCGGCCGCGCTCGTCGCGCCCATCTTGTCCATCGCATTGTGGCGGTGGATCTCGACCGTCTTCAGGCTGATGCCGAGATCGGCGGCGATCTGCTTGTTCTGGCGCCCGGCCAGAACGGCGCGCGCCACCTCCGCCTCGCGCGCGGTGAGGCTCGCGATCCGCGCCTCGAGCGCCGCGCGCCCGCGCCCGGCCTCGGCGCGCTCGGCGCTGAGCCGCAGCGCCTCGGTGATCCGCGCGACGAGCGCCATGCCGTTCACCGGCTTTTCGAAGAAATCCATCGCGCCGGCGCGCATCGCCCGCACCGCCATCGGCACGTCGCCATGGCCGGTGATCATGATGACCGGCAGCGGGCAGCCGCGGCGGCCAAGCTCGTCGAGCAGTTCGAGCCCGGTCATCCCCGGCATCCGCACATCGGCCAGAATGCAGCCGGTCGCCTGCGCCCCATCGAGCCGCGCCAGAAGATCGGCGGCCGAGCCATGCGCCTCCGTCACGAGGCCGAGCGAGGAGAGCAGAAAGCCCAGCCCCTCGCGCGCGGCGCGGTCGTCGTCGACGATATGGATCACCGCGGTGTCCGTCATCCTTCCTCCCCGCATCCCGGCCGTCCGCCCAGCGGCAACCAGAGTTTCACCCGCAGCCCCGGCCCGGTCTCGGGCGCCTCGGCATGGAGCCAGCCGCCATGCGCCTCGACGATCGAGCGCGAGAGCGCAAGGCCAAGGCCGATGCCCTCGGGCTTCGTGGTATAGAAGGCCTCGGCGAAATGGTCCATCGCGGCGGCGTCCATCCCCGGGCCGTGGTCGCGCACCGCAAGGCAGATCCCCGCCCCGCGCGCCAGATCCTCGGAGGGCGCGAGGGTGATCTCGATCAGCCGCGCCTCGGGCGCGGTCTCGCCCATCGCGTCGACGGCGTTCTGCACGAGGTTCAGCACCACCTGCGTGAGCTGCACCCGGTCGCCCGGCACCTGCGGCAGATCGCGCGCGACGCGGGTCTCGACGCGCACCCCGGCGCGATGCACCGGCGCCTCGTAAAGCGCGGCGCATTCGGTCAGCAGCTCCTCCGGATCGAGCGGCGCGATCTGGCTCTCGCGCTTGCGCACGAAGGCGCGGATGCGGCGGATCACGGTGGCCGCGCGCTGCGCCTGCGCGGCGATCTCGGTCGAGGCGGTCTCCATGTCACCCTGTGTGAACCGCCCCGCGCGCAGCCGCAAAAGACAGCCCTGCGCATAGGTCGAGATCGCCGAAAGCGGCTGGTTCAGCTCATGCGCGATCGACGAGGCCATCTCCCCCAGGATCGAGAGCCGCGCGACATGTTCGAGCTCGCGCTGATGCAGCCGGTCGGCCTCCTCGGCGCGCAGCCGCTCCGCCATCTCCTGCTTGAGCTGCGCATTGGCGAGATCGAGCGCCCGGGTGCGGCGGCGCACCAGCGTCTCGATCCGCACCGAGTAGAGCGCCCAGAACATCAGCGCGACGCCGAGCGCGATCAGCCAGTCGCGGTAATCCTCGATGAATTCGGCGATCGAGACCGGGCCGGTGCGGGTGTAGGGCCCGATCTGCAGCCGCCGCATCAGCTCATGCACCGGCTGGTAATCGAGCGGCACCGTCCAGAGATTGCCGCCCTTCATCTGCAAAAGCGCCACCGCCACCTGTTTCGCCAGCGCCGCGTCGGTGTGGCGCGTCTTGGCGAAGGGCCAGCCGGGATAGACCGGGCTCGACAGCGCGCAGGGCACCTCCGGGTCGGGCTTTTCGGCAAAGGGCTGCAGCCGCGCCCAATGCGCGGGGTCGGCGGCCTTCAGCTCCTCGAGCATGCAGCCGCGCAGCACCGCCGCATCGGCGCGCCCGTCGAGCACCGCCTGCGCCGCGCCCTGCATCGGGTAGCCGGTGACGACGAGTTCGACCTTGCCCGGCAAGTCGACGTCCTTCGCCGCCATCTCCGCCCAGATCAGCTGAAACCCGCCAAAGGCCTCGGGCGCGACGATCGCAAGCCGGTGCCCGGCGAGGTCGGCCAGATCATGCAGCCCCGTCGCGCTGACCAGCGTCGAGGCGACCGGCAGATCGCCCTCGGCGGTGGCGATGCGGCTGACGTGGTGGCGATATTCGAGCTCGGCGTAATTGCCCGGGTTGGTGATGACGAAATCGAGCCGATCCGCGGCGAGCGCGGCGTCGAGCTGATGGATGTCGAGCGGCTCGAGGGTGAAATCATACCCCGGAAGCGCGGCGTCGAGGGCGCGGCCGGTCTCGGCCCAATGGCTCAGCGAATGCTCCGACCCGAGATAGTCGAGCACCCCGATCCGCACCACGCGCGACGCGGTCTCCGCCTGCCCCACCCCCGCCAGCAGGGAAAGCGCCGCGACAAGCGGAAAAAGCCGGGATTTCAACGGGCGCGGCATCGGGTCTCCGACAGATCGGGGGGCGGGCGGCCCCCGATCCTAGGCGCGCCCGGCGCCCGCGTCCAGCCGCGCAATCTTCTCCCCCGCCGCGGCGATAGCGCTTGCACCCCGCGCGGTTTGCGCCATCCTGCCGGCATGGAAGAAATGCATTGTCCGAAATGCGGTGCGGGGCTTGGCCCCCGCTTTGCCTCGCTGAAGATGGCGAGCTGCCCCTATTGCGGCACGACCTCCTTTCTCGAGGACGGGGCCTTTCGCGCGGCGGGCAGTTCCGGCGTGATGCACGAGGGCCCCGCGCTGATCGCGCTCGGCACGCCGCTGCGGATCGGCGGGACGCTCTATCACCCCCGCGGTCAGGCGCGCTTCGGCTATGGCCGCGGCGAATGGGACGAGTTCTGGGCCGAGGCGGAGGACGGCGCCGGCGTCTGGATCTCGGTCGACGAGGGCGATGTGGTGATCCAGCGCGCGCTTGCCCCCAGCGCCGCGCCAAGGGTGCCGCGCGATCTGCCGCTCGGCACGAAGATCCCCACCGCGGGCGCGACCTTCACCGTGACCGAGGCCGAGACCGCCGAATGCCTCGCGCTGCGCGGCCTCTTCCCGGAAGTGCTGCGCCTGGGCGAACGCTATCGCTTCGTCGACTGCGCCGATGCCACCGGGCGGCTGCTCTCGGGCGAGCGCGGGCCGGACGGCTGGCTCTGGTTCCTCGGCAGCTGGTTCGACCCGTTCGAGGTCACCCCGGCATGAGGGATCCGGCCAGCCTGCGGCAGATCTCCTGCCCGAATTGCGGCGCCGGGCTCGACGTGCTCGGCGGCGGACGGGTGACGACCCATGTCTGCGGCTATTGCGGCGCCGAGCTCGACGCGCTCGAGAATTACCGCCTGTTGCGCCGCTTCGCCGGGATGCCGCGCCCGGAGACGCCGCTGAAGATCGGCGCCGAGGGGCGGATCCTCGGGCAAAGCTGGCGGGTGATCGGCGTGCTTGGCCAGAGCGAGAGCTGGCGCGGGCGCAGCTGGCACTGGGTCGACCACCTGATCTATTCGGAAACCCACGGCTATGGCTGGATCACGCTCGAATCCGGGCATCTGACCTTCTCCCGGCGCTGGCGCAAGGCGGTGAGCCCCGGCTGGATCAGCCCGGCGCAAGTCGAGCGCGCCGAAAACCGCCCGCAGGCCTGGAGCGACGGCGAGCGGTTCACCTATTACGAGACCGCGACGAGCCGGATCACCTTTGCCGAGGGCGAATTCACCTGGCGCCCGCGGGTCGGTGACCGCACCGTCACGGTGAGCCTGCTCGGCCCGCAGACGATGCTCGCCTATGCCGAGACCGGCACAGAGCGCGAGATCGAGCGCAGCCGCTGGCTCGACCCGGCCACGACCTGGGCCGCCTTTGGCGTCAGCGATCCGCCGCGCCCGCGCGGCCCCCACCCGCTGATGCCCGAGGGCGAGCACGGCACCGAGCGTTTCGCACTTTGGACGAGTGCCGCGGGCGCGGTCGTCTCGCTCCTCGCGGCGGGGGTGCTCGGGCTGAGCCAGGGGCAGGAGCTGCTCGCCCCGCGCAGCTTTGCCCCCGGCAGCCTGCCCGCGGAGATCGTGCTGCCGATCGCCGAGACCACCCGGCTCACCGAGCTGCGCTTTGACGGGCAGCTTACGGTGAACAGCTGGGCCGGGCTCGAGATCACGCTGAGCGACCCGGAGGATCAGCCGCTCTTTCAGGCCACCCGCGAGCTTGGCTATTATTCCGGCACCGACAGCGACGGCCGCTGGACCGAGGACAGCCGCGGCGCCCGGATCCGCTTTCACCCCGAGATCGCGGGCGATTACACGCTTGAGATCGACCTGCCCGAGGCGGGCTTCGGCGAGGCGGCAAGCGGCGCACCTCCGCCACCCCTCACCGTCAGCGCCCGCACCGGCGTGGCGAGCGGGGTGCCCTCGCTCCTCGCCGCGCTCGGCCTTGCGGTCGTGGCCGGCGCGCTTTACCTGCGCGGTGAGCTGCGCCGCCGCCGGCGCTGGGCCGGATCCGACTGGGAGGACGACGATTGACCCCGCTGCGCATCGCCTTCCTGCTTGCCGTGCTGTGCACCGTCGGCGGCGGGATCTACCTCGGACAGATGGGGATCGGCGGCGAAAGCACCGGTCTCGACCGCTCGATCCGCGCCGGATCGGCGGGCAATTCCTTCGCCAATGCAAATGTCAAATGAAAGGCCCGGCATGACCCTTTTCTCGGCCATCAACCCTGCCGAAGTCGTCTCCACCATCTTTTACACCGCGCTTGGTGTCGGGCTCATGGGCCTGTGCTGGTGGGGGATCACCCGGATCGCCCCCTTCCCGGTGGTGAAGGAGATCGAGGAGGACCAGAACACCGCCCTCGCGATCCTGATCGGGGCGCTGTTCCTTTCCCTCGCGATCATCATCGCCGCCGTCATCCTGTCGTGAGCGCCCGATCTTGAGCGCCGCCGAGCCCGGCCCCGGGGCCGCGATGACGCCCGAGCGCGGGCGCGAGATCTGGCTGCTCGTCGCCACCTTCCTCGTCGCCGCGGCGGGGATGATCTACGAGCTCGTGGCCGCCACGCTCTCGAGCTACCTGCTCGGCGACAGCGTGAAGCAGTTCTCGCTGGTGATCGGCGTCTTCCTCGCCGCGATGGGGCTGGGCGCCTGGGTCTCGCGCGCGGTGGGCGAGGCGGTGACCGGCTTCGTGCGCGCGCAGATCGCGCTTGGCCTGATCGGCGGGTTCATGGCGCCCGCGCTCTATTTCTCCTATGTCTGGACCGGCGCGGTCGAATTGCCGCTTTACGGGCTGCTCGTGCTCACCGGGGTGCTGAGCGGGATGGAGATCCCGCTGATCGCGCGGGTGCTGAAGGAGATCGGCGCCCCTGCCTTCCGCTTCGAGAACGTGCTGAGCTTCGACTATGTCGGCGCGCTCGTCGCCTCGGTCGCCTTTCCGCTGCTGATCGTGCCGCATCTCGGGCTGATGTCGGCCTCGCTCGCCTTCGGCATCCTCAACCTGATGGTGGCGGGGCTGTCGCTCTGGCTCTTTCGCGCGCGGATGAGCCGTGCGCTCGTCGCGGTCTGGGCGCTCGCCCTCGCGGTCTCGGTCCTCGGGCTGAGCCAGGCCGAGCGCATGGTCTCCGTCGCCGAGGCGAGCCTTTACGACGACGAGATCGTGCTGAGCGCGGCCAGCCCCTATCAGCAGATCACCGTCACCCGCTTTCGCGACCGGTTCCGGCTCTTCCTCGACGCCTCGATCCAGTTCGACAGCCAGGACGAATACCGCTACCACGAGATGCTCGTGCAGCCGGCGATGGCGCTGGCCGCGCGGCGCGAAAACGTGCTGATCCTTGGCGGCGGCGACGGGCTTGCCGCGCGCGAGGTGTTCCGCCACCCCGAGGTGCGCGCGGTCACGCTGGTCGATCTCGACGCCGCGGTGACCGGGCTTTTCCGCACCAACCCCGATCTCGTCGCGCTCAACCGCGGATCGCTCACCGATCCGCGGCTGCGCATCGTGACGGAGGACGCCTGGCGCTTCGTCGCCGCCGACCAGACCAGCTACGACGTCATCATCGTCGACCTGCCCGACCCGAAATCCATCGCGCTCTCAAAGCTTTACACGCAGGAATTCTACGCGATGCTCGCCGAGCGGGTGACTGCGGAGGGGCTGATCGTGGTGCAGTCGGGCGCGCCGCTTTTCGCGCGCAAGGGCTATTGGTCGGTGGTGCACAGCCTCGCCGCGACGCGCAACCCGGGCGCGCCGGGCGCCACGCTTCATGTGCTGCCCTATCACGTCTGGGTGCCGAGCTTCGGCGACTGGGGCTTCACCCTCGCCGCGCCGCGCCCGATCGCGCCGCGCCTTGGCGCACTGGCGGCCGGCCTGCCCGCGGGTCTGCGCTACCTCACGCCGGAAACCTGGGCCGCGGCGCAGATCTTCGCCCCCGACGAGGGCGATCTGCCCGCGCTGGTGAACCGGCTGCAATCGCATCCGCTCGTGAGCTATTACAACGAGGGCTGGGACGCCTGGTTTCGCTAGGCGCCGCGGCGGATCGCGGTGCAGCGCGCGCGCTCGGGGGCGAGTTCCGCCTCGATATGGGCGCGGGCGCGTTCGGGCGCCGAGCCGCCACACATGAAGATGTCGACCGCGGCGAAACCGGTCTCGGGCCAGGTGTGGATCGAGATATGCGATTCCGCGAGCAGCACGACGCCGGTCACCCCCTGCCCCGCGCCGAAGCTGCGGAACTGCGCGCCGATCACCCGCGCGCCCGCAACCGCGGCGGCACCACGCAGCACCGCCTCGAGCCGGGGCGCATCGGCAAGGTCACGCGCCCCCTCGAGATCGAGCAGCAGGTGCATCCCCGGGGCGAAATCGGTCTGGCGCATGGCGGCGGCCCTCCTCGCCCCCGTCTTGCGCGATTGCGCTGGCCTTGTCACCCGCAATGACGCGCGGGCGGCTCAGAGGATCTCGCCGCCGTCGATCACCAGCGCCAGCCCGGTGACGAAGGAGGATTTCGGCGAGGCGAGATAGACGATGCCCTCGGCGATCTCCTCGACGCTCGCCCAGCGGCCCATCGGGATCGTCTCGGCGACATAGCCCTCGAGCGCCTTGCGCCCGCCCATCTGGCGCTCGAACCCGGCGTTGAAGGGGGTGTCGACGAAGCCCGGGCAGAGCGCGTTGAAACGGATGTTCTCGCGCGCGTAATCCGCCGCCATCTGCCGCACCATCGCCACCGCCGCGTGTTTCGTGGTGGCATAGGAGATCATGCCGCGGTCGTATTGGCAGCCGGAATTCGAGGCGGTGACGATCACCGAACCGCCGCCCTGCGCGCGCATCGGCGCGAGCACCGCCTGCGCGGCGACGAAATGCGCCCGCACGTTGAGCGCCCAGGCGAGGTCCATCTCATCGGCGCTGACCGCCTCGAGCTTGCCCGCGATCTGCACCCCGGCATGGGAATGGAGCACGTCGATCCGGCCGTGGCGCGCGACCACCGCCGCGACCGTCGCGCGGATCGCCGCATCGTCGCGCGCATCGAGCCCCGCGGCCTCGGCCTGCCCCCCCGCGGCGCGGATCGCCGCCGCCGTCTCCCCGGCCAGATCGGCGCGCAGATCGGTCACCACCACGCGCGCCCCCTCCGCCGCCATCGCGAGCGCCCCGGCGCGCCCGATCCCCGAGCCCGCCGCGGTGACGAGCGCGACGCGCCCTTCGAGACAGCCGTTCATGTCAGTTCTCCTTTTGCGCGGCGGGTTTCTCGCCCCGCCGCAGGGTCAGTTGCGCGAAGATCAGGATCAGGAGCGAGGCCGCCATCACCATCGTGCCGATGGCGTTGATCTCGGGCGTCACCCCCCGCCGGATCGACGAGAAGATGTAGATCGGCAGCGTCGTCTCCGACCCGGCCACGAAGAAGGCGATGATGAAATCATCGAAGCTGAAGGTGAAACTCAGCAGGAAACCGGCGAGGATCGCGGGGGCGAGGAGCGGCAGCGTCACCTGCCGGAAGGTCGCCAAGGGCCCCGCGCCAAGGTCGGAGGCCGCCTCGATCAGCGCGCGGTCCATCCCCTCGATCCGGGCGCGCACGAGGATGATGACGAGCGACATGGTAAAGAGCCCATGCGCCGCGACGAGGCTGCCATAGCCCATCGAAAGCCGCCATCCGGTCACCGCGTCGAGCCAGGGGTTCACCAGATCGAAGACGGTGACGAGGGCGATCAGCGTGGCGATGCCGATCACGATGCCGGGGATCATCACCGCGATATAGATCAGCGCGTCGAAAAGCGTGCGCAGCCGCCCCTTCATCCCGGTCAGCGCCATCGCCGCCATCGTGCCGCAGAGGCTTGCGAGCAGCGCCGAGCCGAAGGCGACCGCGACCGAGGTCTTCAGTGCGTCGATCACGAAAGGGTTCGACAGCGCCTTGCCATACCATTGCACGGAAAACCCCTGCATCTGGCTTGCCGAGCGGCCGGCGGAAAAGCTGAAGAGCGCGATGATGCCGATCGGCAGGTAGAGGAAGGCGTAGACCGCCAGAGCATAAAGTCTCATGAGTGCCTCACATCAGCCCGACATCGTCGCGCGCCGCCCCGACGCGGCGCAGAAACCGCATGTAGAGCGTCACCGTCACCAGCATCACCGCGACCAGCGTCACCGAGACCGCCGAGCCGAAGGCCCAGTTGCGCGATTGCAGGAAGAGATCGACGAGCGCATTGCCGACGAAGAAGACCTTGCCGCCGCCGAGCATCTGCGGGATCAGATATTCCCCCATCAAGAGGATGAAGACGAGCATCGAGCCGGTCGCCACCCCCGGCAGCGAAAGCGGCAGCGTCACCTGAAGAAAGCTGCGCCAGGGCGGCGCGCCGAGATCTCCCGCGGCCTCCAGGAGCCGCTTGTCGAGCTTTTCGAGGCTGACATAGATCGGGAAGACCATCAGCGGCAGATAGCCGTAGACGATGCCGACAAGCACCGCGAAGGGCGTGTTGATGAGCCGGAAATCCCCCAGCCCGAGGCTGGAGAGCAGCTGCGGAATGCCGCGCCCGCCCAGGAGGAAGATCCAGGCGTAGCTGCGGATCAGGATCGAGGTCCAGAACGGCACGATCACCAGCACCAGAAGCAGCGTGCGCCAGCGCGCCGTGACCCGCACCGCAAGGAAATAGGCCAGCGGATAGGCGATGATCAGCGCCGCGAGCGTGCCCGCGGGGGCGAGCATCAGCGTGTTGCGGAACGCCGCCCAGCGCGCGCCGAGATTGGCATATTGGGCGAGCGTGAAGGCCGGGGCGTAACCGCCCGCAGCCCCCCGCTCGCCGAAGGAATAGACGAGCACGACGGCAAGCGGCAGCACCAGCAGCGCCGCATACCACAGCCCCGCCGGCCCGAGCAGGAGAAACCGCGCCTGCCGCTTTGTCATCGCCATCCTCCGCCCTCCGTCAGGCTGCCTTGAAGCGCGCCATCAGCTCGGCGCGGTTCGGGTCGGTCAGCGTCGCCGCCGCGCCGAATTCGAGCGCGTTGAGCAGATCGGCCGCCGGATGCAGGATCGGATCCTCGAGCATCTCCTTGGGCAGGAGCGCGTTGACGCGGGCATCCGCCACCGGGAAGCCATGCGCCATCGCCTCGCGCGCGTTCACCGCCGGGTCGATCAGGAAGTTGATCAGCGCATAGGCGGCGTCGCGATGCGGCGCGCTTTTCGGGATCGCGTAGTAATCGGACCAGATCTCGCCGCCCTCCTTGCCGAGCGCGAAGAGGATCTCGGGCATGTCGCGGTTCATCTGCTTGCCCTCGCCGGTCCAGCACATGGTGAGCCAGGCGTCGCCATTGCGCATCGGCGGCTGGTAGTCGGAGGTGATCGCGAAAAGATGCGGCTTCACCTCGATCAGCAGTTTCTCGGCGTCGGCGAGTTCCTTCGGATCGACCGAGTTGAAGGAATAGCCGAAGTATTTCAGCGCGTTGCCGATCGTGGTGAGCTGATAGTCATGAACGATCGTGCGACCCGAGAAATCGGTCATCGTGACGTCGAAGAACTCCTTCCAGCTGGTGAAGGGGGCCTTCGACTTGCTGCTGTCCCAGGACATGCCGGTCGTGCCCCAGTTCTTCGGCACGGCGTAAAGCTTGCCGTCGACGGTGCCGGCATCGGCAAAGCGCGCCTCGAAGGCGGCGGCGTCGTAATTGGGCAGTTTCGACAGATCGAGCGGCTCGATCAGACCGGCCTCGACATAGGTGGTGATCGTGTAATTCGTCGGCACGAAGACATCCCAGCCCGAACCACCCGCCTGCAGCTTGGCGAGCATTTCCTCGTTCGAGCCGAAGACATTGACCTGCACCGCGGCGCCGGTGTCCTTCTGGAAGATCGCGAAATTGTCCGGGTCGTGGTAGTTCGGCCAGGTGGCGAGCACGACGCGGTCGCCGATATCGCCCGCCATCGCGCGCGAGGGGCGCAGCATCGGCAGCGCGCCGCCCATCACCGCCATCGCGGTGCCGAGGCCGGTCACGCCGAGGAAGTGCCGGCGGGTGACCGAGCCCTTCTGGTAGCGACGCAGTTCTTCCATGAATTTCTGCCGGGTGATCGGCGTCTTGTCGTCTTGCATCGGTGTGTTCCCTTGTTGGAGGAGGTCAGTCTTTTCCAAGGATCAGGCCCGCGCCTGGATCCCACAGGACGTGGAGCGTGCTGCCCACGCCGGCGCCCGGCAGTGCTCTTTCGGCCTGTCTGGGCACCATGACCTGCAGCGGCCCCAGATCCGGGTGCTGCAGCAGGTATTCGATATGCTCGCCAAGGAAGGTCATGTGGCTGACCACGGCCTCGATCGCCGCCGCGCCAGCTTCGGGCGCAAGCGCGAGGCGCAGCGTCTCGGGCCGCACCGCGACCTCGACGGGCGCGCCGGGCGCGGTGGCGAAGGGCGCTGCGACCTGCACCGCAAGCCCGCTCGCCAGACGCACCTGCGCGCTCTCGCCCGAGACCGTCTCGACCGTCGCGGGCAGGATGTTCGCGCGCCCGACGAAATCGGCGACGTAGCGGTTCGCCGGCCGGTCATAAAGCTCGCGCGGGGTGCCGATCTGCACGATCCGCCCCTTGCCCATGATGCAGATCCGGTCCGACATCGAAAGCGCCTCCTCCTGGTCATGGGTGACCAGCACGAAGGTGATGCCGAGCTTGCGCTGCAGCGAAAGCAGCTCCATCTGCATCTCGCCGCGCAGCTTCGCATCGAGCGCGGCCATCGGCTCGTCGAGGAGCAGGATCTTCGGCTCGTTCACGATCGCCCGGGCGAGCGCCACGCGCTGCTGCTGACCGCCCGACATCTGCCAGATCCGCCGCGGCCCGAAATCGCCCAGCCGCACCGTCTCGAGCGCCTTCGCCACCCGCGCCTCGATCTCGGCGCGCGCCAGTTTCGGGCGGCGCTGGCGCAGGCCGAAGCCGACATTCTCCGCCACCGTCATATGCGGGAAAAGCGCGTAATGCTGGAACACCATGTTGACCGGGCGCTTGTGCGCGGGCTCGGCGGCCAGCTCCTGCCCGTCGATCAGGATCGTGCCCTCGCTCGGCGCCTCGAAACCCGCGAGCATGCGCAGCGCGGTGGTCTTGCCGCAGCCCGAGGGGCCGAGGAAGGAGAGGAACTCGCCGCGCTCGATGCGCAGGTTGAGCCGGTCGGCGGCGAGCACCTCGCCATACCGCTTCGTCGTGTTGACGAATTCGGCGATCGCCGCGCTGGCGCGGACGGTGCCTTGGGCCGTCGCATATGTCATCCGTCGTTCTTTCCCTGTCGGTCCGCACGATGGCGGCCTATTCTTGATTTACGGAAAATCGTAAGAAATACTGATTTGGCTGTATATATCCCAAAAAGCATACGGGCCGCGGTCGGGGGAGGAAAAGGCAGATGAACTGGATCGAGGCCAGCGCCGGCGTCGTCGAGGCGCTCGGCACCCCCGAGTTCGCCGCGCGGCTGGTGGCGGCGCTGCGCACGGTGGCGCCCTTCGAGCACTCCGTGACCTTCGCCTATCACGAGGACCGCCGCCCGATCGCGCTGCATGACGAGTTCCCCGCCTGGAAGCGGCAGGTGATGGTCGCCGATTATCAGGCCGGGCCCTATCTGCTCGACCCGCTCTACCTGAACTCGATGGCGCCGGTGGTGCCGCGGCTGGTGCGGCTGCGCGAGGTCGCGCCCGACCGCTTCTATCAGGGCGAATATTTCCGCAATTACTACGTCCAGACCGAGCTTGCCGAGGAGATCGGCTTCATGGTCGACGCCGGTCACGGGGTAAGCGTGGTGATCTCGGCGATGCGGACCTCGCGGGTGTTCTCGGCGCGCGAGTTCCGCGAGCTGGCCGCGGTGGTGCCCTTCGTCGCGGCGGCGGCGCGGCGCAACTGGGAGGGGCTGGTGAGCCAGTTCGAAGCCCAGCCCGCCCCCGCGCAGGAGGGGCCGCGCCTTGCCGCGCTGATCGAGGCCGCCTTCCAGAACGTCGGGCGCAACCTGCTCACCCCGCGCGAGACCGAGATCGTGGAATACACGCTCAAGGGCTATTCCGCCGAGGCGACGGGCCAGACGCTCGGCATCTCGCCGGGCACGGTGCGGATCCACAAGCGCAACATCTACAGCAAGTTGCGCATCGGCTCGCAGGGGGAGCTGTTCTCCCGTTTCATCGCCGCGCTGGCCGAGCTCGACTGAGCCGCTCAGGTGCCCGAGAGCATGCGCGAGATCCGCAGCGCGTAGCGATCGGTCATGCCCGAGATGAAATCCGCAAGCGTGTGCAGCGCGCCTTCGGCATCGCCGACCCCGCGCAGATCGAGCGCGAGCGCGCGTTGCAGCTGCTGCGTGTGCGGGGCAAGCCGCTCCGCCTGCCAGCCCTGCGCGGCGAGATCCTCGAAGACCGGCAGCACCCCGCTCATCACATTGTCGATCACCCGCCGGCCGGAGATCTCCAGCTCGGTCTTGCGCGGCGCGGTGAAGATCCGCTCGCGCGCCATCTTGCGGATCTCGGCGAAGTCGGCACCAAGCGCGCTTGCCCCGATCAGATCGCGCGAGAAGGTGCCGCGCATGATCGCCGGGTAGTTTTCCATGAAGGCCGCGGCGCAGGCCTCGATCGCCACGCCGATGCTCACCGCGCGCAGATAGGCGATCACCTCCGCCTCGGTCATCTGATCGAGGCCGCGGCTCGGCATCCGGCCGATGCGGCAAAGCACCTCCCGCACCGCCTCGAAGGGCAGCTCGCGCATGGTGAAGGCATCTTCGAGATCGACGATGTTATAGGTGATGTCGTCGGCCGCCTCCATCACGAAGACAAGCGGATGGCGGGCGCGGAAACGGGCGCTGCCAAGCCCCTTTGGCGGCAGGCCGAGCGTCTCCGCCGCGGCGGTGAACTGCGGCAGGTCGGAGGCGAAGAGGCCGAATTTCTTCAGCCCGACATAGGCCGGCGCGGCGAGTTTCAGCCCGAGCCAGGCGGCGCGGTCGCGTTCCGTCACCGGGTATTTCGTAAAGGCGCCAAGCGTCGCCTTCGACAGCCGCATGCCGCCCTCGCCGCGATACATCTCGATCCGGGTGAGGATGCGAAAGCCCTGGGCGTTGCCCTCAAAGGCGGTGAATTCGCCGCGCAGCTCCTCCGGCAGTTCGGCGATCATGCCGCGCCCGGCGGCGAAACGCTCGGCGAACCAGGCGCCCATCGCCGCCTCGCCGGAATGGCCAAAGGGCGGGTTGCCGATGTCATGGGCGACGCAGGCGGCCTGCACCACATCGGCCAGCTCGGAGACCTGCGCGACGCCGATCTCGCCGCGCTCGACCAGCTGATGACCGATCTGCATCGCGAGCGAACGGCCGACGCTGCTCACCTCGATCGAATGGATCAACCGATGATGGACGTGGTCATGCTCGTAAAGCGGCTGCACCTGGGTCTTGTTCGCGAGCCGGCGGAACGGCGCGGAGAACACGATCCGGTCGTGATCCTGCACGAAGATCGAGCGGGTCTGCTGCGGCTGATAGCGCTTGTCGCCCAGCCGCTCGGCGCTGAGCAGATCGCGCCATTTCATCACCGTCTCCGCCATCGCCCCCTCCTGCGTTTCGGGGCGGGAGAAGCGCCCCGCCCCATCCCCCCTATCGCGACGGCGCCCCAGCCGCTATAGCGATTCGCATGACCCAGACCCTGCCGCCGTGCCCCGAATGCCGCTCCGCCTATACTTATGAGGCGGATTCCCTGCTCGTCTGCCCCGAATGCGGGCATGAATGGTCGCCCGGCGCCACGGCCGAGGCCGGCACCGAGGTGCGCGACAGCGTCGGCAACCTGCTTGCCGATGGCGACAGCGTGACGGTGATCAAGGATCTGAAGCTCAAGGGCTCGTCGAGCGTGATCAAGGTCGGCACCAAGGTGCGCGGCATCCGCCTCGTCGATGGCGATCACGACATCGACTGCAAGATCCCCGGCATCGGGCAGATCGGGCTGAAGTCGCAATTCGTGAAGAAGGTCACCGACTGACGGGCGCTAGCCCCGCACCCGGGAGGCGCGGGGCCAAGGCTCATTCGGCGGCGACGCCCCCGCCCGCGGGGGCCTTTTCCTCGTCATCCTCGGGCCGCGTCAGGCGCAGCCCGAGATCGTCGAGGATCGCGAGGATCGCCGGCGTCACGAAAAGCGAGAGCAGCGTCGCCGCGGTCAGCCCGAAGGCGAGGCTCGCCACGATCGGGCGCAGGAACTGCGCCTGCGTGCTCTGCTCGAAGAGCAGCGGGCCAAGCCCGACCACGGTGGTGAGCGAGGTCAGGAAGATCGCGCGGAACCGGTCACGCACCGCCTCGCGCCCGGCCTCGATCATCCCGGCCCCCGCCGCCCGCCGCGTGCCGATGAAATCGTCGAGCAGGATCGAGTTGTTCACCACCACGCCCGCGAGCGTCGCCAGCCCGACGAGGCTTGGCAGCGAGATCTGCAGCCCGAGCGCGAGATGCCCCCACATCACGCCGACAAGGCTCAGCGGCACCGCCGCCAGCACCGCGACCGGGCGCAGGAAGCTTTGCATGTAGAAGGCGAGGAGCAGGTAGACCCCCGCGATCCCCGCCCCCATGTAGCGCGCGAGCGAGGCGCCGGTGGTCGCGGTATCGGCCTCCTCGCCGATCACCCGGACCTTGATCTCGGGATGTTTCGCCGCAAGCCCCGGCAGGTAATCGGCCCGCATCGCCGCCATCAGCTCGCGCGAGTTGGCAATCGCCGCGTCGATCGAGCCCTGCACCGAAACCGCGCGCTGGCCGTCGACATGGGTGATCGTGTTGAAGCCGCGCGTCACCGTGACCGTCGCCACCGCCGCAAGCGGCACCTGCGCGCCGCTCGTCGCCGGCACCCGCAGCGCGAGCACGTCGCCGATCGCGCGCCGGTCGGTCGCGGCGAGCCGCGCCACCACGTCGATCTGGCCATGCGCATCGGAAAAGCTCACCGCCGCATCGCCGCGGAAGGCCGCGCGCAGCTCGGTCGCAAGCGCCTGCGGCGTCACGCCCAGCAGGTTCGCCTGCGCCGGGCGCATCTCCACCACCAGCTCCGGCTTGCCCGGCTGGAGGTCGAAGGTGACGTCGCGCACCCCCGCGAAACCGCTGAAGAACTTGCGCAATTCGCGCGCGGTGGTGGCGAGGTCGGTCAGATCGGGCCCGGTCACCAGAAGGTCGATCGGCTTGCCGCCGGCGCCGCGCTCCTTGTCGGTGATGCGGAAGGCGGCCATGTCGGGCATCCGCCCCACGAGCTGCTTCCAGCGGTCGAGGATGGTGCCGACCGCCGTCGTGCGCACCCCGGCGGGCAGGAGCGCCGCGCTCACCGTCGCCATGTTCGCCCCCGTCGTCGGGCTGTCGGCGTTGACCCCGTAGGTGACGGTATAGCTTTGCACCAGCGGCTGGCCGCCGGGCTGGCCCGGCGTGAGTTCGGCATCAAGCGCGGTGAGCGCCTTGACCACTTTCGCCACCCGCGCCTCGGTCAGCGCGAGCGGCGCGCCGTCGGGGAGCAGGAGCCGCGCCTCGACGGTGTCGCTCTCGAGCGTCGGGAAGCTCTGGTATTTGATGAAGCCGCCGGTGAAGGGCGCGACCGAGATCGCCACGAGGAAGATCGCGAGCCCGAGCGTCAGGTAGCGAAAGCGCAGCGCGAGATCGGCGAGCGGCACGATCACCCCGTCGCGGAAACGGTCGAAGGCGCCGTTCACCACCCGCGCCACCGGCCCGGGGCTGAGGTCGCGGTCGAGCGAATGGCGCATGTGCGCGGGCAGGATCAGGAAGGCCTCGATCAGGCTCACCGTCAGGGTGATCAGGAGCACGATCGGGATGTATTTCAGCAGCGCGCCGATATTGCCGGTGAGGAAGCTGAGCGGCCCGATCACCATCACCGTGGTCAGGAAGGAGGCGAAGACGCCGCCGCCGACCTGCTTCACCCCGTTCACCGCGGCCTGCCGCGCGCTCTCGCCCGCCTGCCGGCGCCGCACGATATTCTCCGAGATCACGATCGCGTCGTCCATCAATAGGCCGGTGGCGACGAGCAGCGCGACCATCGTCATCATGTTGATCGTGTAGCCCAGAAGCTGCATCGCGAAGATCGCGCCAAGGAAGCTCACCGGCAGGCCCATCGCCACCCAGAACGAGAGGCGCAGCCCGAAGAAGAGCCACATCGCCACCAGCACGAGCACCAGCCCCTGCACTCCGTTCAGCCCGATGATGCGCAGCCGGTCGCGGATGTTCTGCGTCGAATCCGCCGCGATCGAAAGCTTGATATTGCCGGGCGCCTCGGCCTGCGCCTGCGCGATGTCGCGGTCGAGCGCGGCCTTGACCTTCAGCGCATCCTGCGAGGCGGTCTTCGAGACCGCGATGATCGCGGCGCGCTCGGCGCCGAAATAGCTTGCCTGCGCGGGATCGTCGAAACCCGCGCGGATCGTCGCAACATCGCCGAGCAGCACCTCGCCCCCCGCGACCGAACCCGCGACCGGGATCTGCGCGAGCTCGCGCGGGGTGCGTTTCTCGCCCAGAAAGCGGATCGCCATCTCGCCCGAGGGGCCCTCGATCGAACCGCCGGGCACGTCGAGGCTATAGCGCGCGAGCGCCGTGCCGATCGCGGTCATGTCGAGCCCGAAGCGTTCGAGCGCGGCCTGATCGAATTCGATCGCGATCTCGCGGTCGGAAAAGCCGTTGACGGTGACGAGCGAGATCGCCGGATCGGCGCGCAGCCGGTCGGCGAGGCCCTGCGCATAGGCGTAAAGCACCGCCGGATCCTCGGGCCCGGTCACCGCGATCGAGGCGACGGAGGCCTCGCGCTCGACGATCTGGGTCACCGGCTGTTCGGCACGATCGGGAAAGCTCGTGATGCCGTCGACGGTGTCCTTGATGTCGGCGTAAAAGCGCGCCATGTCGGCGCCCTCGATAATCTCGGCGGTGATCTGCGCGGCGTTCTCGCGCGCGAGGCAGGTCAGTTTCGCGAGATTCTCGACCTTCATCAGGAGCGGATCGGCCAGCGTGCAGATGCCGCGCTCGACCTCGGCGGAGGCGGCGCCCGGATAGGCGATGCGCACCGAGACATCGGAGGGCGGCGTCGCCGGGAAAGTGTCGCGCTGCAGCGACGGCAGGGCCAGCAGGCCAAGGCCGAGCAGCGCCAGCATCAGGATGTTGGCGGCGGTGCGGTGGCCCGCAAAGAGACGGATCATGGCGTCGTCCCCTTGCCGGCGCCGCTGCCGTTGCCAGTGCCGGTTCCGGTTTTCGTCGGCGCGGGCGCCGCGCCATCGGCCTTGGCCGCGTCCGTCTTCGTCGCATCGGTCTTCGTGGCGTCCGTCTTCGTCGCGTCACTCTTGCCCGCGCCGCTCTTGCCGGCACCGGTCTTCGCCGCACCGCTGCCCGACCCGCCAAGCGCCTCGGCCGCGATCTGCGCCTTGCGCGCCTCATCCTCGACCGGCTTCACCGCCATGCCCGGCACCGCGATCGTCGGATCGGTGATCACCAGCACGTCGCCCGCGGCCAGCCCCTTCGCCACAACGGCCAGATCGCCGGAGACGAAACTGGTCGTCACCGGGCGCTTCTCGAGCGTGCCCTCGGCCGAGACGACCAGCGCCGTACCCGATTGCACCGCCTCGAAGGGCACCACCAGCGCCGCGCGTTTCGGCGCCGAAAGCACCACCTCGACGAACATGTTGCGCCGCAGCGGCGGGCGCTCGCCCGCCTTGCTCTGCGCCAGCGGCTCGGTCACCCGCACCACGACCGGCGCGCTTTGCGTGCGCTCGTCGATCGCCTCGCCCATCCGTTCGACCTGCGCGGCCCAGCTCACCGTTTTCTCCGGCTCGGTCATCATCACCTTCGCCTTGAGATCGGTGACCGCGGCCCCCTCCCCCGCGAGGCGCAGGAGCGGCCCGATCCGCCCGATCGGGAATTGCGCGGAAATATCGACCGCGGCGAGGCCCTCGCCGCTCATCAGGCTTTGCCCGCGCGCGACATATTGCCCGAGATCGGCGTCGAGCGAGGTCACCCGCAGATCGAAGGGCGCACGGATCTCCGCCAGCGCGATCGCGCGTTCGAGCGAGGCGCGCTGCGTCACCAGCACGTCGCGCTCGGCCGCGTTCAGGGTGATCTGGCTTTGCAGCTCGGTGACCTTGGTGCGCGCGGTCAGCTCCTGCCGGCGGCTGGTTTCGAGCGCGCTTTGCGTCACCACCTTCTGCCCGGCCAGCTGCTCCTGCCGCTTCAGATCGGCCTGGGCGAGCGCGAGATCGGAGCGCGCGAGCGCGAGGCTGTCCTCGACCGTCGCATCCTTGACCTTCGAGGCGGCCAGCTGCGCGTCGATATTGGCGAGGTCGAGCTTCAGATCGGTGTCGTCGATGCGAAAGAGCGGCGTGCCCGCGCGCACCAGATCACCGGCGCCGAGCGGGCGCGCGATCTCGACGATCTCGCCCTCGACCCGGGCGACGGCCTTCCACTCATGCACCGGCACCACCGTGCCATAGCCGCGCACCTGCGGCACCAGATCGACCGGCGCGAGCGTGATCACGCGCACCGGCGCGGCCTGCGGCACCTTGGCGCTGCCATCCGGCGGCTGTTTCAGCTCGCCCGCATAAAGCACCGCCGCCACGCCAAGCGCAGCGGGCGCAGCGACCATCAGCAGCCGTCGGATAACCTCGCCGGGTGTCGTCATTTCTCTGTCCTGTTCTGATTCCCCGGGGCAGTATGGCGGCGAAACCGCGCCGGGACGACCCAAGATCGCCCAACGCGACCAATCGCCCTCCCCCAATCGTCCCCCCGCCGCCGCTGCGCCCCCCTTCGTGCCGCCCCGCGCGCTCAGGCGCTCAGCCAGCCTTCGAGCTTCGCCTCGTCGGGCAGCCCGCCGGCATGCACGAGCCGGCCGTCGATCGAGATCCCGGGCGTCGACATCACCCCCGCCATCGCGATCGCCTTCGGATCGCTGACCTTCTCGACCTCGACCTCGAGGCCGAGCTTCGCGGCGGCGGTGCGCACCATCTCCTCGGTGGTCGCGCAGCGCTTGCAGCCGGGGCCGTAAACCTTGACGGATTTCATGATTTTCTCCTTTCAGAAGATCACGTTGAACAAGAACCCGACGGCCAGGATGCCGGCCGTGACGACGCCGATGAAGACGGCGATCAGGCGCAGCGTCAGCACTTGGCGCAGGATGATCATCTCGGGCAGCGAGAGCGCGATCACGCTCATCATGAAGGCGAGAACGGTGCCGAGCGCCGCGCCCTTGCCCAGAAGCGCCTCGACGATCGGGATCACGCCGGCGGCGTTGGTGTACATCGGAATGCCCATCACCACCGCGGCGGGCACGCTCCACCAGGTGCCGGCGCCCATGATGCGGACCATCAGATCCTCGGGCACATAGCCGTGGATCAGCGCCCCCATGCCGATGCCGAGGATGATCCAGAGCCAGACCTTGCCGAAGATCTCGCGCACCGCGGTAAGGCCCAGCCGGTAGCGGTCGACCATCGTCAGATGTTCACCCTCCACCGCGACATCGGCGCCGGAATGGATGTCGCGCACCCAGTCCTGCAGCCAGCCCTCGAGATGCAGCTTGCCGATCACCCAGCCCGCGACGATCGCGATCACCAGACCAAAGCCGAGGTAGATCGCCGCCACCTGCCAGCCGACGAGACCGAAAAGCAGGATCAGCGCGACCTCGTTCACCATCGGCGCCGCGATCAGGAAGGAGAAGGTGACGCCAAGCGGGATCCCCGCCGAGACGAAGCCGATGAAAAGCGGCACCGCCGAGCAGGAGCAGAACGGCGTCACGATGCCGAGCATCGCGGCGAAGACATTGCCCACCCCCTCACGCCGGCCCGAGAGCAGCGCGCGGGTCTTTTCCGGCGAGAAGAAGCTGCGCACCACGCCCATCGCGAAGACGATCAGCGTGAGCAGCATCATCACCTTCGGCACGTCGTAGAAGAAGAAGGCGATCGCCTCGCCGGTGTGGCTGTGACGCTCGACCGGGAAAAAGGCGGTGATCCATTCCGCGACCGGAACGAGCTGGCGATAGACCAGCCACCAGAGCGCGACGAAGGCGACGACCCCCAGATGCCAGAGCCAGTCGGGCCGCCCCGGCCGGGCGGGAGAGACGGAAACACTCATGCGACGTTCCTTTCCTCACGGGCGTCAGCGGCGAGCACGGCGGCAAGCACGGCGCGGATCTCGGGCGGCATCTCCGGGTTCAGCCGGTAGCGCACCCATTGCGCATCGCGCCGGTCGACGACGATCCCGGCCTGCTTGAGCACCTGCATATGGCGCGACATCCGGCTTTGAGTGGCGTCGAGCTTGCGCATCAGCTCGCAGACGCAATGCTCCGACCCGTCCGCCAGAAGCGGGATCACGCCAAGGCGCGTCGGTTCGGCAAGGGCGGCGAGAACGGACAGAATCATCGGAGCTCCTCCTTATGCGCATCTGCGCATAAGCGTGAATTACCGCCATGACCTGGATCAATCAAGCCTGCAAATCCGTGCCCCCGTCTTGCGTCTGTCATCAAAGCTTCACTGGACGCGCGCTTATATTTCGATAAATCGTGAATTATGGAACAGAACGCTGCCGCCACCGCCTTCGCCACCCTCGGCCATCCCGACCGCCTCGCGGTCTTCCGGCTGCTGATGCGCTTCGCCCCGCGCGGCGTGCGCCCGACCGAGATCGCCGCGGCGCTGGGGATCAAGGCGAACACACTCTCGCATCACCTCGCAGACCTCGCCGGCGCGGGCCTCGTGCTCGTCGCGCGGCAGGGGCGCTCGCTTTACTACCGGGTCGACCTGCCGGTGACCGAGGCGCTGATCGGCTATCTCGCGCTCGACGTCGGCCGGGCGCGCCCCGACCTGATGACCGCGCTGCGCGGCTCCGCAACCGAGGTGCCCCCGATGGCGAACAAAAGCTTCAACGTGCTCTTCATCTGCTCGGGCAACTCGGCCCGCTCGCTCTTTGCCGAGGCGCTGCTGCGCGATCTCGGCGGCGCGAAATTCCAGGCCTTTTCCGCGGGCACCCGCCCGGGCAGCACGCCGAACCCTTTCGCGCTCGATGTCCTCGCCCGCAACGGCCATGACATTTCGGGCCTGCGCTCGAAACATCTCTCCGAGTTCCAGCGCCCCGGCGCGCCGGCGATGGATTTCGTCTTCACCGTCTGCGACACCGCCGCCGCCGAGGAATGCCCGCCCTGGCCCGGCCAGCCGATCTCGGGCCACTGGGGCCTGCCCGACCCGGTGCAGGCCACCGGCACCGAGGCCGAGCGCGCGCTCGTCTTCGCCGAGACCTATGGCGCGCTGCGCCGCCGGATCGCCGCCTTCGCCGCCCTGCCCTTCGCGCGCCTCGACCGGGCCGCGCTGCAATCCCGTGTCGACGCGATCGGCACCCTGCCCGAAAAGGACTGACCCATGCCCCGCATCGCGCTCAACGGCCTTGGCCGGATCGGCAAACTCGTGCTGCGCGCCCTGATCGACCAGGGCGCAGGCGGCGAGATCGTGCTGCTCAACGACCCCGAAGGGGATGCCGAACAGCAGGCGCTGCTGCTCGAATTCGATACGGTCCACGGCCGCTGGGCGACGCCGGTCGCCGCCGCCGAGGGCGCGCTGGTGCTGAACGGGCGGACGATCCGCCTGACCCGGGAAAGGACGATCGAGGCGCTGCCGCTCGCCGCGCTTGGCGTCGATCTGGTGATCGACGCGACCGGCGTGTTCAAGACCGCGGCGAAGGTGGCGCCCTATTACGCGGCGGGGGTGCGCAAGGTCGTGGTCAGCGCCCCGGTGAAGGACGGCGGCGCGCTGAACCTCGTCTATGGCGTGAACCATGCGCTTTACGACGGCACGCAGACCCTCGTGACCGCGGCCTCCTGCACGACGAATTGCCTCGCCCCGGTGGTGAAGGTGATCCACGAAAGCCTCGGCATCCGGCACGGGTCGATCACCACGATCCATGACGTGACCAACACGCAAACGATCGTCGACCGCCCCGCGAAGGACATGCGCCGCGCGCGTTCGGCGCTCGCGAACCTGATCCCCACCACCACCGGCTCGGCCACCGCGATCACCCTGATCTATCCCGAGCTGAAGGGCCGACTGAACGGCCATGCGGTGCGGGTGCCGCTGCTCAACGCCTCGCTCACCGATTGCGTCTTCGAGGTGGAACGCCCGACCAGTGCCGAGGAGGTCAACGCGCTTCTCAAGGCCGCCGCAGAAGGCCCGCTGAAGGGGATCCTGGGTTTCGAGACGCGGCCCCTCGTCTCGAGCGATTTCACCAACGACCCGCGTTCGGCGGTGATCGACGCCCCCTCGACGATGGTGACGAATGGCACCCAGGTGAAGATCTACGCCTGGTATGACAACGAATGGGGCTATTCCTGCCGGCTTGCCGATATCGTGCGTCTGGTTGCGGGGTCGATGTGAGCGCCCCGAACCCCCTGCGCGCCTATGCGGCGGTGACCGCCGCCTATTGGGCCTTCATGCTTTCCGACGGCGCGCTGCGGATGCTGGTGCTGTTGCATTTCAACACGCTCGGCTTTTCGCCGGTGCAGCTCGCCTGGCTCTTCCTGCTTTATGAGGTGGCGGGGATCGTGACCAATCTCGGCGCCGGCTGGCTTGCCGCGCGCTTTGGCCTTGCCGCCACGCTTTACGGCGGGCTCGCGTTGCAGATCGGCGCGCTCGTGGCGCTCGCGCAGCTCGATCCGGGCTGGGGCATCGGCGCCTCCGTCGCCTTCGTGATGACGGTGCAGGGGGTCTCCGGCGTGGCGAAGGATCTTGCCAAGATGTCGGCGAAATCCGCGGTCAAGCTGCTCGCCCCCACGGGCGAGGGCGGGCTTTTCCGCTGGGTCGCGGCGCTCACCGGGTCGAAGAACGCGGTGAAGGGGCTGGGCTTCTTCCTCGGCGCGGTGCTGCTTGGCGCCGTGGGCTTTCGCGGTGCGGTCTGGGGCATGGCGGCGGTGCTCGCCGCGATCCTGATCGCGGTGGTGCTGTTCCTGCCCGCGGGCCTGCCCGGGCGGATCAAATCCTCCGAGGCCTGGTCGGGCTGGCGCTCGAAGGACGCCCGCGTCAACCGCCTTTCCCTCGCGCGGATGTTCCTTTTCGGCGCGCGCGACGTCTGGTTCGTCGTCGGCATCCCGGTCTATTTCGACGCGGTGCTCTCCGACGGCACGCCCGCGGGCGCACGCGCGGCCTTCTTCCTCGTCGGCGGCTTCATGGCGGCCTGGATCGTCGGCTATGGCGCGGTGCAGGCCGCGGCGCCGCGGCTCCTCGGCGCGCGCAGCCAGCCCGAGGCCGCGATGGTCACAAAGGCGATCCGCTGGGCGGGGCTCCTGGTGCCGATCCCCTTCGCACTCGCCGCCGCAGCCTGGATCGCGGGCGGGCCGGCGCCCTGGCTCACGCTGACGCTGGTCGCGGGACTTCTGCTTTTCGGCTTCGTCTTCGCGGTGAATTCCTCGGTCCATTCCTACCTGATCCTCGCCTTCGGATCGGCCGAGCGGATCACCCGCGACGTCGGCTTCTACTACATGGCGAATGCGGCGGGGCGGCTGATCGGCACGCTGCTTTCGGGGCTGAGCTATCAGCTCGGAGGGCTGCCGCTTTGCCTCGCCACCGCAGGGGTGATGGCCGCGGCGAGCTGGATCGCCGCGCGCCGCCTCGCCGCGGGCTGAGCGCTCAGCCCGCCACCGCGGCCCAGTCGAGACCGAAGCGCTGCAGGTATTTCCGCAGCCGGTCGGCGTCGTTCACCGAGCTGCGCTGCGCGCGCGAGACCGCGAAAAGCTGCCGCCCCGCCGCGCTCAGGCTGGGCGCGCTGCGGCAGACGCGGATCACCTCGGCCAGCTGCACCCGGTCGAAGGGATCGACCTCCTCCGCCTGCGCGCCCAGCAGATCGGCAAGCAGCCCCGCATCGGCATCCGGGGCCATCCCGCGCCAAAGCCGGCGCAGCCCCTCGATCTCCTCGGCCACCATCGCGCGGGTGATCCGCCCGCGCGGCGCCAGCGTGCAGAGCCGCCGCACCGAGCCCGCGAAATCGCGGAAATTCCCGGGCCAGGGCGTCGCCGGATCGGCCGCGAACCGCAGGAACATCCCCTGCGCATCGGTGTTGAACCCGACCCGCAGGCCGAGCTCGCGCTCCGCCCGGGCGAGCTCGTGATGAAGGTTCGCCTCGATATCCTCGCGCCGCGCGCGCAGCGGCGGCAGCGCGAAGGTCCAGATATTGAGCCGCGCGAGCAGATCGGGCCGGAACCGCCCCTCCGCCACCAGCTGCACCGGGTCGCGCCCGGTGCCGGCGATCACCTGGAACCGGCTGGTGACCTCGTGATCGGAGCCGAGCGGATAGTAGCGCCCGGTCTCGATCGCCTGCAGCAGCGCCGCCTGTTCGTCGAGGCCGAGCGCGTCGACCTCGTCGAGGAAAAGCACCCCGCCGCCCGCCTCGTGCAGAAGACCGCTGCGCTCGCTGCCGGCGACGCCGGTGTGACTGCGGCGCTGCCCGAACAGCGTGGCGAGCGCCGCGCTCCCGCGCAGCGTGGCACAGTTGACCTGCACGAGCCGCCCCTTCACCCGCCGCCGTTGCAGCTTCAGCTCGTAGATCCGCTGCGCGAGTTCGGTCTTGCCGGTGCCGCTTTCGCCCAGCAGCAGGATCGGCGCGTCGGAGCGCCCCGCGACCAGCTCGATGCGGTCGATCACCGCGTTATAGGCGGGGCTGCGCGTCTCGATCCCGCCCTTGAGCAGGTCGCTGAAATCGCGCGCCACCAGATCGAAACGCTGCTGCAGCGCGTTGTAGCGGCTCAGGTCGAGGTCGATGATGTCGAGCTTGCCCGGCCCGTCCTCGGCGCTGCGCGGCGGGCCGGTCTGCGCCAGCCGCGCCGGCACATGGCGGCTTTCGGTGAGCAGGAACCAGCAGATCTGCGCGACATGGGTGCCGGTGGTGAGATGCACGAAATACTGCTCGCGGTCCTCGTCGAACCCGTAGTCGCGCGCGAAATCGAAGAGCTTGCCGTAGACCTCCTGGAAATCCCAGGGGTCGTCGAGGTCGAGCCGGCGCAGCAGCACCTCGGTCCCCGGCGAGGCGGCGATGATCTCGCGCTGCACATGTTCGGCGAGGCGCTGGAACTTGCCGTCATGCAAAAGCTCGAACCGGTCGACCGCGAACTCCGGCTGCTGGCACAGGCTGACGCTGGGCTTCCAGCGCGCCCGCCGCCCGGTGTCGAGCTGGGTGCCGAGAAAACCGATGACCACATTCCGCATGACCGTATCTCTTGCGATAAAATCGTATAATTTCAGATATTATTTCACGAGGCCCATTCCGACAATACCGGAACTTTACAATCAATTTCAATGGTTTGCGCAGATTTTCGGTTTTTCTCGGAGCCCCCGGCGCCGCATGGCACAAAGGGGCATCCAGAGAGGACGAGAGAGATGGCGAACAAATCCGTGTTTGCGGCACTGCGGGGCCGCCTGCTGCCGAAGACGACGGCGCTCAATGCCGAAGCGGCCCCCGCCTATGCCTATGACGAGGCCGTCGCGCTGGCGCAGCTGGCGATGACCGGCACTTTCGGCGCGATGGCCTATGGCGATCCGCTGGACGAGCTGGCCCGCACGCTGGCCTGCGCCGAGGCGGTCGATCCGCGCTTTCTCGCGCAGACCGCGGTCTTTGCCCGGCAGCGCGGCGCGATGAAGGACATGCCCGCGGTGCTGCTTGCGGTGCTGGCGCGGCGCGATCCGGCGCTGTTCCGCGCGGTCTTCGGCCGCGTCGTCGACAGCGGGCGGATGCTGCGCAGCTTCGTGCAGGTGGTGCGCTCCGGCCAGACCGGGCGCCGCTCGCTCGGCTCCGCGCCGAAGGCGATGGTGCAGCACTGGCTGAACGCCGCCTCCGACCGGGCGCTGCTCGGCGCGACGATCGGCAACGACCCGTCGCTCGCCGACGTGATCCGGATGGTCCACCCGAAGCCGGAAACCCCGGAGCGGGCGGCGCTTTACGCCTGGATCCTCGGGCGGCCCTGCGATCTCGCGGCGCTGCCGCGGGCGGTGCAGGACTGGCTCGTCTTTCGCGAAAACGGCGGGGTGGGCGCGCTGCCCGAGGTGCCGTTCCAGATGCTGACGCAGGGCGCCCTGAGCGCGGCGCAATGGGCCGAGCTTGCGCGGCGCGGCTCCTGGCAGATGGTGCGGCAGGGGCTGAACAGCTTTCACCGCCACGGCGCGTTCGAGGATGGCGAGACGCGGACGCAGGTCGCGGCGCTGCTGCGCGATCCGGAGGCGATCGGAAAGGCCCGTGCCTTCCCGTATCAGCTGATGGTCGCGGTGCAGAACCTCGCCCCCGGCATGCCGCGCGAGATCCGCGAGGCGCTGCACGACGCGATGGAGATCGCGCTGCGCAACGTGCCGCGGGTCGGTGGCCCGGTCGTGGTCTGCCCGGATGTCTCCGGCTCGATGACCGGGGCGGTGACCGGCGATCGCCCGGGCGCGCGTTCGGTGGTGCGGCATGTGGACGTGGCGGCGCTCGTCGCGGCGGCGTTCCTGCGGGTCAACCGCGACTGCACCGTGCTGCCCTTCGCCGAAGCGGTGCGCCCGCTGCCGCTCGAGCCGCGCGACACGGTCGTCACCAGCGCCAGCCGGCTTGCCGCGCTGGCGGGGGGCGGCACCAGTTGCTCGGCGCCGCTCGCCTGGCTGAACGCGCAGGGACAGACGCCCGACCTCGTGGTCTTCGTCTCCGACAACCAGTCCTGGGTGGATGCCCGGACGGGCGGACAGGGGACCGCGATGATGCGCGAATGGGAGTGGCTGAAACGCCGCAACCCGAAGGCGAAACTCGTCTGCGTCGACATCGCGCCCTATGGCACGACCCAGGCGCAGGGGCGCGCCGATGTGCTCAACATCGGCGGTTTCTCCGACGCGGTCTTCGAGCGGATCGCCGCCTTCGCCGAGGGGCAGGACGGCCCGGATCACTGGCTCGAGGAGATCGGGCGGATCGAGATCTGAACCCGGGGGCGGGTCCGCCCGCCCCCACCACGCAACGGATTTCCGGCGAATGCCGGCGGAACTACAGAACTTCCAATTCCCAGGTCGCGGGTTCGACTCCCGCCGTGGCCGCCAATTGTGGCCGCGTAGCTCAGCGGACAGAGCAGGATGTTTCGCCACCCCCTTGTCGCCGGGGTCATCCGGGACGGGCCCGCCCGCCCCACCACCATCGCAGCAGGAGGAATGCCTGCGGGACTACAGGTCTAGCCTGTTCGATTCAGGCACGCTCCTCGGGGGAGCGATGTCCCGCGTCCCTTGTCCTCCGCCCTGAAAGGAACCCCCCGGCGAATGCCGAAGGAACTACAGCTCCACCATTCCGGACCAGCCGAGGGGTTCGATCCCCCTCACAGCTCACGCCCAGACGGCAAACGCATTTCGATGCGGGGCGGGCCCCGGGTTGTTTCTTCTCCCTCGTCGCCGGGGGCCATGACCGCGAAAGATCGAGAGATGATCGAAGAGATGAAGTCCCTCCCCCCGATCACCGGGGATGACCTGAAGGCCTGGGGCCACCGCCCCGGCGCGCAGTTTCCCGCGCTGCTGGCGCGGGCGGGCGAGATGCTGGGCGCGGGGAGCGACCGCGCGCAGATCCGCGCCGTGCTCGCCGCCGAGATCCCGCCCGCCCCGGTCCAGCGCGCGCTGCGCGCCCGCGGCACGGTGCCCTTCCACGAGACGATCGAGGCGGGCGATGCCGACGAGGCGGAGAACCTCGCCAAGGTCCGCGCGACGATGACCGAGCTGATGCGCACCCCCACGATCGAGGCGGGCGCGATCATGCCCGACGCCTGCCCCGCGGGCCCGCTCGGCACGATCCCGGTGGGCGGCGTGGCGGCGGCGCGCGACGCGATCCATCCCGGCATGCATTCGGCCGATATCTGCTGTTCGGTGATGATCACCGACCTCGGCTTTGCCGATCCGAAAGCGGTGCTCGACGCGGCGCAAAAGGTCACCCATTTCGGCCCCGGCGGGCGGCCGCAGGGGCAGCGTTTCACCGTCTCGCTCGACCTGCTCGACGCCTTTCGCGCGAATGGCTTCCTCAACGATCCCAAGGCCTTGCGCATGGCGCAGGAGCATATGGGCACGCAGGGGGACGGCAACCATTTCCTCTTCGTCGGGCGCTCGCGCAAGACCGGGCGCACCGCGATCGTGACCCATCACGGCTCGCGCGGGCCGGGCGCGGTGCTCTACAAGCGGGGGATGGAGGTGGCCGAGCGCTTCCGCCGCGCGCTCTCGCCGCAGACGCTCCGACAGAACGCCTGGATCCCCGCCGATACCGCGGAGGGGCGCGCCTATTGGGAGGCGCTGCAGCTGATCCGGAAATGGACGAAGGCCAATCACAACGCGCTGCACCAGGCCACGGTCGAGGCGGCGCGGGCGGAGGCCGGCGCGCGGTTCTGGAACGAGCATAATTTCGTCTTCCGCCGCGGCGATCTCTTCCTGCATGGCAAGGGGGCGACCCCGGCCTGGGGCGATTACGCGGCCGATGCGACCGGGCTCACGCTGATCCCGCTCAACATGGCGGAGCCGGTGCTGGTGGTGCGCGGGCGCGACGCGGCCTGTGGCCTCGGCTTCAGCCCGCATGGCGCGGGGCGCAATTTCTCGCGCTCCGAGCACCGGCGCCGGATGGGCGGGGTGACGCCCGAGCAGATGCTGAAGGCCGAGACCGCGGGGCTCGACATCCGCTTTCACGCGGGCGGGATCGACGCCTCCGAACTGCCCTCGGGCTACAAGCGGGCGGAGAGCGTCGTCGCGCAGATCGGTGCCCACGGGCTGGCGGAGATCGAGGATTACATCGACCCCTACGGCTGCATCATGGCGGGCGACGTGCCGCCGTTCTGGCTGGAGCGCAAGACGGGCCGGCGCTAACCGGTCGGGGCAGCCTGCGCGGCTGCCCCCTGCCCGTTCAGCGGTTGCGATCGACCTGCGCCGCCATCACGCACATCAGCTCGAACATCACCGTCGCGCCGGCCAGCGCGGTCATGCCGGCCAGATCGAAGGGCGGCGCCACCTCGACCACATCGGCGCCGGCGATGTTCGCGCCGGTGAGCAGCCGCAGCATCTGCTGCGCCTCGCGCGTGGTGAAGCCGCCGATCTCCGGCGTGCCGGTGCCGGGCGCCATCGAGGGGTCGATCGAATCGATGTCGAAGGTGATGTAGGTCGGCGCCTGCCCGACGATCTCGAGCGCCTCGGCGATCACCGCCTCGGGGCCGCGGGCGACGAATTCTTCCATGTAGATGATGCGGATGCCCTGCGCCTTCGCCCAGTCATGCTCGCCCGGCTCGTAGACCGAGCCGCGGATGCCTATCTGCACCACGCGCTTCGGATCGAGCACGCCCTCCTCGATCGCGCGGCGGAAGGGGGTGCCGTGGGTATAGCGGTTGCCGCCGAAATAGGTGTCGTTGGTGTCGGAATGCGCGTCGAAATGGATCATGCCCAGCGCCTTGCCACCACCCCGCGGCCCTTTCGAAACGGCGCGCAGCGAGGGCAGCGTGGTCAGGTGATCGCCGCCCACCGCGAGCGGCAGCGCGCCGGTGGCGACGATCGCGGCCATGCCGGCCTCGATCCGCGCGATGCCGTCCATCAGGTCGATCGGGTTCACCGAAAGATCGCCCACATCGGCGATATTGGCGATCTCGAAGGGCGCGATGCCCGAGGCGTGATGCGCGCTGCGCATCAGGCTCGACATGTTGCGCACCTCGCGCGGGCCGTGGCGGGCGCCGGCGCGGTTCGTCGTGCCGCCATCCCACGGAATACCGACGAGCGCGATGTCGAGCCCCGCGGCCGAGGCCACGGCCGGCAGGCGCATGAAGGTCGAATGCCCGGCGAACCGCGGCACTTCGGCGGCGTCGATCGGCTGGTGGAACTTGGTCATTTTCACGTCCTCAGTTGAATTCGCGGGCAACGGCCGCGGCGATGCCGGCGGTGCAATCGGCAAGCAGCCATTCGCCCTTTTCCGCCGACGACCCTTCGGTGAGCGACAGCACGCCCGAGGGCGGCACCTCGGCGCAGGGCTTCGGGTAGCGGTCATAGGGCAGGAAATCGGCGGGGCCGTCATGGGCGGCCTTCGTCAGATCGACGAGCTCGGGGCGCAGCGCCATCATCATCGAGGTCTCGATCACCGAGGCATGTTCGAGCTCGATCCCCGGGTAACCGTCGGGGAAGATGCGGTCGAGCGTCTCGGGGCGCACCATGTCCCAGTGGTCGACGCGCAGGATGACGAGGCCGTCGGTGCGGTCGCGCCCGATCGCGTCGAGCGCAAGTTCGATCCCCTCGATCGTCGGGCCGATATTCTCGTAATGCCCGTTCACGGTGACGATCTTGCGCACCTTCTGGCGGAAAAGCTCGCAGATCACGTCGCGGACGATCAGCGAGAAGGTCTGCGCCGTGAGATTGATCGTGCCGGGAAAGCCGGGGCCGCCGCCGGTTTTGGGTTGCGAGCGGTTGCCATAGGCGACGGTCGGCAGCACAAGGCCCCCGACCTCGGCCGCGGCGCGCGCGGCGATCGCGGTCGGCAGCACCACATCGACATTGAGCGCCATGTGGCGGCCGTGCTGCTCGGTCGCGCCGAGCGGCAGGAAGACGGGGGCACCGGCGGCGATGCGGGCCTCGACCTCGGGCCAGGGCAGTTCGGCATAGAAAACGGTATCGGTCATCGGCTGGTCCATCAGATCATCGCGGCGCCGCCATTGGCGCCGAGGCATTGCCCGGTGAAAAGCGTGGCGCCCGGCCCGGCGAGGAAGACGACCGCGGCGGCGACCTCCTCGGGGCGGCCGATGCGGCCAAGCGGATTGGCGGTTTCCTCGGCCTGCGCGCTTGCGTCGAGGCTGTCGAAACCCAGAAGCGGCGTGTCGGTCGGCCCCGGCGCGACGGCATTGACGAGGATCCGCGGCGCAAGCTCGCGCGCCCAGGACCGCGTGGCGCCCAGCATCGCCGCCTTCGTCGCGACATAGACCGAGGCATTGGCGCGGCCGAGATAGGCGAGCTCGGAGACGGTGTTGATGATCCGCCCGCCGTCGGGCAGATGCGCCAGCACCTCGCGCGCGACGAGCATCGCGCCGTGCACGTTCACCGCGAACATCCGGTCGATATGGGCGGCCCCGAGGGTGGCCAGCGGCTCCTCCTCGAGGATGCCGGCGTTGTTGACGAGAATGTCGATCCCGCCGAGCCAGGCCGCCGCCCCCGCCACCGCGGCGGTGATCTGCGCCTCCTGCGCGAGGTCACAGGCGAGGATCGGGAAGCCGGTCTCGATCGGGCGCAGATCGAGGCCGATCACCTCGGCGCCGGCCTCCTGCAGCGCGCGGGCGGCGGCAAATCCGATGCCGCTCGCCGCGCCGGTGACGAGGGCGCGCTTGCCCGCAAGCGGTTTCACCATGGCACTTCTCCCCGATCGACGCCGAGCGTCTGCCCGGTGATATTGGCGGCCAGATCCGAGGCCAGAAACAGATAGGTCGGCGCCATGTCGGGCGGCTCCATCAGCCCGGGCAGCGCCTGACCGGCGACGATTTCGGCCAGCAGATCGTCCTCCGCCCGCCCCGCCTCGGCCGCGATCCGGCCGAGCGAGCGCATCGAGGCCTCGGTCCGCACCCAGCCCGGGCAGACCGCGTTCACCCGGATGCCGCGGGGGCCAAGCTCGCGCGCCCAGGTCTTGGTGAGCCCGATGATCGCGTGTTTCGAGGCGACATAGGCGCCGAAGCCGGGTTCCGCCACGCGGCCCCAGATCGAGGCGGTATTGACGATCGCGCCCCCCGGCCCCATCCGGCCCAGCGCCGCAGCGGTCACCAGCGCCGTGCCGGTCACGTTGATGTCGATCACCCGGCGGAAGGCGTCGCTCACCGCGTCGCTGTCCTCGGTGATCGGCGTCATCAGCTCGAGCCCGGCGTTGTTGATCAGCACGTCGATGCGGTCGAGCGGCGCCAGCGCGCGGATCACCTCGGCCTTGACCGAAATATCCGCCTCGGCCGCGGTCGCGCCGAGCGCCGCGGCGCGCGCATGCACCGCGGCATCGTTCGCGACCAGATGCAGCCGGGCGCCGGCGCGGGCGAAGCCCTCGGCCACGCCAAGGCCGATGCCCCGGCTCGATCCGGTGATGACGACGCTGCGGCCGGAAAAGTCGATCCCGGTCATTTGTGCCCCTCCTCGCGCATCATGCGCATGATCTTGCGTTCCATCTCGGCGTAGCCCGGGAGCGCGATCACATCCTCCTTCGCGCCGAGCCGACCCGGCTTGAACGTGGGGATGATCTCTTCCTTCAACCGGCCCGGGTGGCTCGAGAGGAAGACGATCTTGTCGGCGAGGAAGATCGCCTCCTCGATGTCATGGGTGACGATGATCATCGTCGTGCCCGAGGCCTGGGCGACCTCGATCATCAGCTCCTGCATCTGCCAGCGGGTTTCCGCGTCGAGCGCGCCGAAGGGTTCGTCCATCAGCAGCACCTCGGGCGCGTTCGCCAGCGTGCGGGCGATCGCCACGCGTTGGCGCATGCCGCCCGAAAGCCGCGAGGGATAGGCGTCGATGAATTTCGTCAGCCCGACGAGACCGATGAAGCGTTCCGCCCGCGCGCGCCGCTCCGCCGCCGGCACGCCGTTGATCTTCATGCCGAATTCGACGTTCTTGCCGACCGACATCCAGTCAAACGAGCTGTAGGCCTGAAACACCATGCCGCGCTCGCGCCCCGGGCCGTCGATCGGAGTGTCGTTGAGCAGCACGGCGCCCGAGGTCTGGGGCTCGAGCCCGGCGATCATCCGCAGGATGGTCGACTTGCCGCTGCCCGAGGGGCCGAGCAGCACGCAGATCGAGCCTTTCTCGACCGCGAAGCTGACATCGTCGACCGCGGTGAGCGCCTGCCCGCCGGGCAGGTCGAAGGTCTTGGAAACGTTTTTGATTTGCAGCAGGGCGGACATCAGCGCTTGTCCTCCAGATAGGGGAAGAGGCGACGGTGCAGCAGCGCGAAGGCCATATCGAAGGCCATGCCGAGCGCCCCGATCACGATGATGCCGGCGAGGATCTCGTCGGTTTTCAGGAACCGGCGCGCGCGCATCATCATCGCGCCGATGCCGGTGGTGGAGGCGACGATCTCGGCGATCACCAGGTAGGTCCAGACCACGGCCAGCATCTGCCGCATTGCGACGAGGATATTGGGCAGAACCGCGGGCAGCATCACCTGAAACACGGTGACGCGGCGGTTGGCGCCAAGGGTCAGCGCGGTCTCGATCAGCTCCTTGCGGATCTCGCGGGTGTGGTCGGCGATCAGCGTCACGAGGAAGAAGATCACGCCGAGGAAAAGAAGCGCGAGCTTCGGCGTCTCGCCGGTGCCGAACCACATGAGCAGGATCGGGATGAAGGAGGGCGCCGGCAGGTAGCGCCAGGCCGAGACGAAGGGCGCGAGCACCGCGTCGATCGCCGGGAAGGCGCCCATCGCGACGCCAAGCGGCACGGCGACGAGGCAGGCCAGCGCAAAGGCGATCAGCACCCGCCCGATCGAGATCAGCACATCGGCGCCAAACCCCTGCTCGGCAAAAAGCCGGACGATGGTGGCGAAGACCTGCCCGGGCGGCGGCACCAGGATCGGGTTCACCCAGCCAAGGCCCGAGGCGAGGATCCAGGCCCCGAAGAACAGGGCCCAGATGCCAAGGGCGGAGATCAGCCGCTGCCGCCCCGAAACCGGGACGCGCACTTGCAGGAGGCGGGGCCTGCGCCCCTTGGAAGCGGTCGTCATCGGATCCTCCGTTGCCCCCGCGGCGCGCAGCCGCAGGGAAGGTCGCGATCAGTTTGCGCCAAAGGACTGACGATAGCCCTGCGCCACGAGATCGCCCATCAGCGAGCAGTCGATGCCCGCGGCCGGGTCGATCTTCGTCTCCATCAGGCCAAGCTTGATCCACCAGTCGTTGGTGAGTGCGACCGAGCCCGGCATCGAGCCGTTCGGCAGGCCGAAGGGCGGTTCGCCCGCGAGCACACCGCAGGTGCGCGCGCTCTCGTCGAAGTCGAAGACATAGATGCCGCCGTCGAGGCTCTTGCCATCGGTGCCGATCACCGCGTTGATGTCGTCGAGCGGCCATTGCAGGTAGTCGGCCATCAGCGCGTTCACCTCGGCGACATGGTCGTGCCAGTAACCGCGGGCGTCCCATTCGGCCTTGAGCACGGCCAGCGCGGCGTCACGCTTCGTCGCGATGAAATCCTTGTTCATGTAGAGCGAGTCCATGAAGATGCCGGTCTTCAGCATCTCCGGATCGGTGGTGTTCACGACCGATTTCGCGCCCGGCGCCGCCGCGAGCACCTTGGAAATCCAGGGCTCGTACATATAGGCGGCGGCGAGGTCGCCCGATAGCATCGGCCCCACCGCCTCGTCGGCGTTGAGGTTCACCCAGGTCACGTCGCCCGGCGCGATGCCCTGCCGGTCGAGCCAGAGCCCCATCAGGAGTTGCCCGATATAGGCCTGCGGCGCGGCGACCTTCTTGCCCTTGAGATCGCCGGGCTCCACGCCCGCGGCGAGGATGACGTGATCGACGCCGTAGGAGGGGTTGAGATAGGCGACGTTCACCTCGTTCAGCCCCGCCTCGACCGAGACCGGCACATAATCGGCGGTGCAGCCGTAGACGTCGATCTGCCCCGCGGCGAGCGCGGCATGACCGCCGAGCGGATCCTCGAAATTGGTGATGTTGAGGTCATAGCCCGGCAGCAGGGCCTTTTCCTTCGCGACCTCGAGCATCGCATAACCCGGCCAGGAAACGCAGATACCGACGTTGATCGTGTCCTTGGCGGCGGCGGCACCGGTGCCGAGCAGGACGGCGGCGAGGGCGAGGGGCAGTGTCTTCGTCTTCATGGCGGGGGCTCCCTGACGGTCGTCGTGAGTGGTGGGGTGAGTGGTGGCAGTGTGAGTGGTGGTTGTCTTGCAGAAACCATACGGCACAAAAATTTTTAGTCCACTAAAATTTTTTCTCAGTAAAAATTCTATTGCAATTCCCGCCCCGCGACGGAATGATGCCCCCATGTCAGAAGCACCGCCCACGAGCCTCCGCGAAAGGCAGAAGGAAGACCGCAAGGCCCGCATCATCGCCGCGGCGAAGCGCCTCTTCCTCGAAGCCGGTCTGGAAAAGATCACGATGGAGGCGATCGCCGAGATTGCCGGCGTCTCCAGCGTCACAGTGCACAATTACTACGGCACGAAATCGGGCGTTCTGCTCGCGCTCGTCGCGGAAAGTGACCGCGAGCTGCTCGCCACGCTCGAGGGCCGGCTTGCGGGGCAGTGCGAAAGCCTGACCGACCTCGTGCTGCGCTTCTTCGAGATCGTCTGCGCCCATACCCAGACCCATCTCGACAAGGCGATCTGGCGGCAGGTGATCGCGGCCTCGGTCTCGGGCACGGAGCCGCGCTTCGGCAAGCTCTACCACGAGCTCGACAATCGCCTCGCCTCGGTGCTGATCCGCGAGATCGAGCGGCTGATCGGCGCCGGGCACCTGCCGGAGACGACCCATCCGACGCATCTCGGCTGGGCGCTCTTCAACCTGCAGAACGCGCGCTTCATCGAATATATCTCCTCCGACGCGGCGGCGCAGGACCAGTGCCGGCAGCATCTGAGCAACGATCTGAACGCGCTGCTGGCGATGGCCACCCCTGCCCCGGCGGCCCCGCCCGCGACCTGAGACCGGTGCTGCACCGCCGCAACGGCCGGGCGCGCGCCCGCGTTTGACCGTGGCGGAAACGGCCCGCCTGCGCGGCCTTGTTGCACAAATCGGGTGAGGGATTCACTGCGTGAATCCAGCATGATAGCTGGATGGCATGAGCAGTTGGGCCCCTACGAAGTACAAGACCACGAACTGGTCGGCTTACAATGAAGCGTTG